>NZ_JAGGZH010000011.1 GCF_021162145.1 Thermotoga sp. | reverse complement strand
CTTCTATATTTCCCTTGATCGCATCTCTCATACCTTCGAATATATAGTAGAGTCCCTTCGCGCCCGCGTCCACGACCCCAGCTTCTTTAAGTTTAGAAAGCATGCTGGGAGTTCTGTTCACCGTATCTTTTACCGTCTCCACAATCCAGTCAAATAGCTTCTCGAAAGTTTCGAAAGAATGGCCTTTCAGTTTCTCATCGAGTTCCCTCACAACCGTCAACATGGTACCTTCAACTGGTCTCATAACAGCACTGTACGCGACTTTCCTTGCGCTTGATATCATCTTCACGAAATCCTTTGGAGTGATGTAACTCTCTGGGGAAGCGTCTGCCATTCCTCTCAGTATCTGAGAGAGTATAACCCCAGAGTTTCCGCGCGCACCCATCAGTGCCCCTTCCCTGATCGCCCTCCATACCTCTAAGAGATCGTCGTTTTCGAGGTTGTCTATGTACTTGCACGCCTCCAGCATAGTCGAACACATGTTGGAACCTGTGTCCCCATCCGGGACAGGAAAGACGTTCAAGGCGTTGATCTCATCTTTGTACTTGAGAAGGTTTTCGGTAGCTTTCTTTATGATGGTTTTCAGAAATCTTCCGGTGATCTTTTTCAAGGTCTCTACCTCCGTTTCATTTGATACCTACTACATGAACAGTTATGTTCAAGTTCTCACAGCCAGCCAGTGTCTTGAGTTTGTGGGCTACGTTGTCGGCGATGTTCTTGGCAACTTCTTTGATGTTCACTCCGTATTCGACTTCTATGTACACGTCGACGTTCAAAGAGGAATCTTCGAGTTCTTCGATTTTGATACCCTTGTCTCCTCCAAAGATCCTTTCAAAGAAAGAGCGCGATTCTCCGATTCCAACTGTTCCGTAGCTTTCAACTGTTGCCAGGTACACGATCTTCTTCAATGCATCCACCGTTATCTCGAGTTCTCCGTATTCGAGCATAATTTTCATGTTTTCCCCTCCTCGCTCTTGACCTTAATATATGTTAGCATAGTTTTTGAAAGCCCTTTCGAATCCATTCCAAGCATCTCCAGGAGCTCTTTTCTGCTGCCGTGGGTCACGAAGTGATCGTTCACCCCGATGTTCACCACGCGGCCTCTCCAACCCATCTCCCGGAGCTTTTGAGCAACGTAGGAACCGAATCCTCCTATCTTCATGGCTTCCTCGACGGTGAATATGAGCCTGTGATTCCGCGCGATTTCTTTCAGGATCCGCACATCCAGGGGCTTCACTGTGAGGGCGTTGATCACTGTGATATCCAGTGGGATCCTGAGCACTTCTTTCAAAAGGGTTCCGGTGACGATCACAGCGGCGTCTTTCCCTTCCCTGATCACGCGCCATCCAAGGTCTATATTTTTCATGTTCGCAAGAAGTGAATTGAGGTCTGCTTCAAAGGATTCTTTCGGATAGCGGACGACAACGGGGCCGTCGAGATCAGACAGAACGGTGTAGATAACGTTCACGAACTCTTGAGGAGAGGATGGGGATATTATCTTTATATTCGGGATAGGAAGAAGATAGTTGATATCGAAAAGACCGTGGTGTGTGGGACCGTCTTCCCCCACCACTCCAGAGCGGTCTATCGCAAGGAGAACGGAGGCGTTCTGAAGGGCCACATCGTGTACGATTTGATCGAAAGCCCTTTGAAGGAATGTGGAGTAGATTGCGACAACAGGTTTCATTCCCTGAAGACCCAGAGCCGCACCGAAAGTGACACATGTCTGTTCTGTGATTCCCAGATCGAAAAAACGTTCGGGATGGTTTTTCTGAAAGATGGAGAGCCCCGTTCCATCCGCCATAGCTGCTGTTATGGCTACGATTTTTTTATCGTGTTCTGCTATCTTCGAAAGAACATATCCCAGAAGCTCACTGTAGGATAGCTTCTTTGGTTTTCCAACAGGAGAAGCGCTGTGGTACGCTGTGGGATCTTTTTCTGCAGCTTCGAACCCCTTTCCTTTTCTCGTTACAACGTGAACAACCGTCGGATACTCATACTCTTTTACCCTTTTCAGCACTTTTTCAAGGAGTTCTATGTTGTGACCATCGAACGGTCCGAAGTATTTCAAGCCCAATGCTTCGAAGAAATTGGTCCCCTGGATCATTCCTTTTAATCCATCCCTCAGATACCTCATCTCCTCCTCCAGCTCGAAGCCTATCTCGGTTTTCTCGAGTACCTTCTTCAGGGCTTTTTTTCCTTTCAGATATATGGGGTTCGTTCTGAGTTTGGACAGGTGGTAGGCAAGCCCTCCCACGTTCCGTGATATGGACATCCCGTTGTCGTTGAGAACTATCTTGATCTTCGAGTTGAGATTCTTGAGCTGGTTCAACGCCTCGAGTGCCATACCAGAGGTAAGGGCTCCATCTCCTATTACGACGACCACATGCCTTTTCTCCTTGAGAAACTCGAAGGCCTTTTCGAAACCAAGGGCGGCTGCTATAGAGGTGCCCGCATGCCCGGTGCCGAACCAGTCCAGGGGCGTTTCTCTCCTCGTTACGAAACCACTGAGCCCTCCAAAACTCCTTATCGTGTAGAACTCTTCATCACGCCCGGTGAGGATTTTGTGAGTGTAGGCCTGGTGCCCTGTATCCCAGATGATGGCATCTTTCCTGGGGTCGAAGACACGGTACAGCGCCAGTGTCAATTCCACCGTCCCCAAATTGGAAGCAAGATGCCCCCCGTTCTTTAAAACCACATCTATGATCTTCTTTCTTATCTCCTCAGCGAGCCTGTTCAACTCCTCATGACTCATTCTTCTGATCTCATCTAGAATCATCTTCATCACCTTCCAATTCTTGCAAAACGTCGATAATTTTCAGCTGTTCTTTCTGAAGGATCTCTCTGCATTTTTTGTAAAGTTCCACGCCTTTCTCGAAGAGTTTTATGGACTCTTCAAGAGAGATGTCTTCACTTTCAAGCCTGTTGACGATCTTCTCTAGCTCTTTCATCATCTCTTCGAAATCCACCTAGATCACCCTCGCTCTCTTTTCACCATCTCTGAAAACGAGAAGCACGGTGTCTCCAGAGTTTAAAGAAGCCGCCTCCTTTACAATTTTGCCTTCCTTTTTCACTACAACAAAGCCTTTGTCCAGAAATCTGGTTGGTTTTAGACTTTCAAGGACTCTGAAAAGATGCTCCACCCTTTCCTGTTTTCTTCTCATGGAGTTCAACATCAGATTTTTGAGTTTTCCGGCCAGTTCTTTGACCCTGATGGTTGTCAATTTGTTTATCTCAGACTTTCTTTTCGCCGTCGCTCGGAGGCAGTGAAAGAGTCTGTCGAGTTTTTCTTCCTCACGCGCTATTTTCTCCAGTATGGCGTTTTTCATTCTTCCGTAGAGACTTTCTAATTCTTCGTGAACTTCTCTGAGGTCTGGGAAAACGTATTCGGCTGCTCCCGTTGGTGTGTGCATGGATACATCCGCCACGAAATCCGCTATGACACGGTCTATCTCGTGCCCTATTCCCGTCACAACAGGCGGCTTCATCTTCAAGATTTCCCGCACTACTTCTTCTTCGTTGAACACCCAGAGATCCTCTCTGGATCCACCCCCTCTGACTATCAGAACGAGATCCAGATCGTACTCGTTTGCTTTTCGGAGAGCTTCTATCAGTTCCTTTTTCGCAGAATCACCCTGAACAGAGGTGTGAAACAGGTATATCTCAACGGGAGACTTTCGTTCCTTTGCCGTTCTTATCACATCCTGAAACGCCGCAGAGCTTCTGGAAGTGATGACACCGATTCTCTTTGGAAATCTGGGAAGGGGTTTCTTAGGACGATACAGAAGACCCTCTTCGAGAAGCTTTTTCAAGGTTGCCTCGAACCTTATCTGGTAAGTACCGGCGTGGTTGAGATACCTTATGTTTGAACAGATGAACCTGTACGTTCCGTGTGGTGTGTAAACACCAACACTGCCCTCAACAATCGCCATCTTTCCCTCATGAAGGCGGATTCCCATGTTGTCTCCGCCGAACAGGACACAATCCAGTTTTGCGTTTTCATCAACCAGCGAGAAAAAAATGTGGCCCTTTCTAGGGCGCACGTTGGTGATTTCACCGTATACACTCACGTTGGTGAGATAAGGATCTTCTTCGAGCAATCTCTTTATGTACTCACTTATCTCTGTAACAGAGTAGACGATCTCTCTCATCTTTTCTGGCGCTCCGCCGCTCTCACCACATGTTCGAACAGGAGAGCGGTTGTGATCTGCCCTACGCCGCCGGGAACAGGGGTGACATGCGCTATCTCTTCAACAGCGGGATCTACGTCTCCATACCATTTTCCATCCACGTAGTTGATTCCAACGTCTATCACAATTGTTCCCTTTTTCACCATATCTTTTTTCAGGAAATTGGCCTTTCCGACAGCAACGATGACGATATCGCTGATTTTTGTGATTTCCTCAAGATTTTGGGTCCTGGAGTGGCAAACGGTAACGGTGGCGTCTCTTCCCTTCTTCAGAAGCATTATCGCAAGAGGCTTTCCTACAGTGATGCTTCTTCCAACGACCACCACTCTTTTTCCTGAAAGCTCAGTAACATTTTCCAGTACTTTCACAACGGCCTCCGCTGTGCACGGTGGGAAGGTCTCCTCTCCGTAGATCAAAAGACCGAGATTTGTGGGATTGACACCCTCGACGTCCTTCTCAACGGGCACGGCAGAGAGCACTTCTTTCTCATCCAGTTCCTGCGGTAGAGGCCTTGCAACGAAAACGCCACTTACACTTTCATCCTTGGCAAGTTTTTTCAGGGTAGGAAGAAACTCTCCAGAGGATGCTTCGATTATTTCGAACTCTATTCCCAGTTTTTCCGCCTTCCTTTCTTGGGATCTGAGATAAGACGCGGTAGAAGGATCGCCTGTTCCCACCACGCTAACGAGTTTTGGGGCGAAAGAAAGTGAGGTTATCCTTCTTTTGACGTCTTCCTCGATGGCCTTTGCTATGGATTTGCAGTCTATCCACACACTCGCTCCCCCTTAAAAAACTCCTACAATGTTACCATTTTCATCCACGTCCATGCTCAAGGCGTTCGGTTTTTTTGGAAGACCCGGCATGAGATTTATGTCCCCTGCCAAGACGACGACAAAACCCGCTCCTGCCGAAACGTAGGCATCTCGAACAACGAAGGTGTAATCCTTAGGGGCTCCCCTGAGTTTTGGATTGTGGGAGAGAGATCTTGGAGTTTTGGCCACAATCACAGGTAGTTGATCAAAACCGTTCTTTTTAATGAACTTCAAAGCCTTTCGTGCTTCGTCCGTGTATTCGACATCTTTTGCTCTGTAGATCTCCTTTGCAAGGATCTCCACTTTCTTCTCGATCGAATCCTTCCATTCATAAAGAAAATTGGGAGGTGAATCTCCAGCGACTTCAGTCACCACCTTTGCAAGATTTATTCCTCCTTCGCTTCCCTTTGCGAAAACTTCGCTGATCGCCGCTTTAACTCCCAGTTTTTCGCACTCGTTCATCACAAAAAAGATCTCTCTTTCCGTGTCGGTGTCGAATCTGTTCAGGGCGACCACAACAGAAAGACCAAATTTTTTCAGGTTCTCTATGTGGACCTTCAGATTTTCGAACCCTCGTTTCAATGCTTCTATGTCTTCTTCGTGGACAACGCTGATATCGGAGCCACCGTGGTACTTCAAGGCCCGAACCGTTGCCACAAGGACCGCAGCACTTGGATAGAAATCCCCGACACGGGAGACAAAATTGATGAACTTCTCTGCTCCAAGGTCCGCACCGAAACCCGCCTCTGTCACCACATAATCGCTGAGCTTTAAGGCAAGCTTTGTCGCGAGAATGGAGTTCGTTCCGTGGGCGATGTTGGCAAAAGGTCCTCCATGAACGAAAGCGGGAGTCCCTTCTGCTGTCTGCACGAGATTCGGGTTGATCGCATCTTTCAGCAGAACGGTCATTGCACCGTGGACACCGAGATCGGAAGCGGTCACTAATTTCCTCTCTGAATCGAGCGCAACAACGATCCTTCCGAGTCGTTCTTTCAAATCCTTCAAATCTTTCGACAGACTCAGTATCGCCATTACTTCCGAGGCGGCGGTTATGATGAAACCATCCTCTCTTGGTATACCGTTTGCCGATCCACCAAGTCCAACCACGATCTTTCTGAGAGAGCGATCATTCATGTCCATCGTTCGCTTCCAGAAGACTCTTGTTAGATCTATTCCAAGTTCGTTTCCATGTTTTATATGGGAATCCAAAACGGCAGCCAGCAGGTTGTGAGCGCTTGCCACGGCGTGCATGTCTCCAGTGAAGTGCAGGTTTATTTCATCGGAAGGGAGCACTCTTGCTTTTCCACCCCCGGTTGCCCCTCCCTTCAGGCCAAGGGTGGGACCGAGCGAGGGTTCACGAAGGGTAACAATGGATTTCTTTCCAAGCCTGTTCAGAGCCATAGAGAGTCCTATGCTGGTGGTGGTTTTTCCTTCGCCTGCTGGTGTTGGTGTGATCGCCGTCACAAGGATCAATTTTCCAGACTCTTTGTTTTCAAGTTTCTTCAGAAGCTTGTGGTCGACCTTTGCGATATATCGACCATACGGAAACAGATGGTTTTCGTCTATTCCCAAACTTTCCGCGATCTTTTTTATCGGAATCAACCTTATCACCTTCACAGCTCGAATTTTTCCTTTGGAGCGTGTTCTTTTGCTATTCTGTCCAATATTCCGTTCACGAACTTTCCACTGTTTTCAGTACCGTACCTTTTGGCTATTTCAATGGCTTCGTCGATCGTTACCTCTATGGGAATGCCTTTTTCGTAGAGGAGTTCATAAGTGCCGAGCCTCAGAATGTTTCTGTCAACGGCAGAGAGACGATCTATCGTCCAGCGCTCAAGGTACTTGGAGATGAGATCGTCTATCGCCTGGAGATGTTCCTTTATGTTTCGAATATAACGCCTTGCGTCTCTTTTTGCCTTTTCATCGTAGCTGTTGTCCAGTATCTCTTCAAGAATATGCTCAAGGTTTTCGTCCTTTCTGAATTCATGCTGAAAAAGGGCTTTGAAGACGGCAAGCCTCATTCTTCGCCTCGGTGTTTTCATGTCTGAATCTCCTTTCTAGCTTGTGTTTACTCGTTTTTCTCCTCAGATCCCTCCTCGGGTTCTTCCTCTATTTCCTCTTCCCTCTCAAAAACATTCTCAACCGCGACATTTATAGATTCTACCCGCATGGAGGTCATCATTTCAATGTCGTGCTTTATCTTTTCCGTGAGCTTGGAGACGTATTCAGGAATGGGTTCACCGTAAGGGACATCGATTTTGAACTCAATGACGAGGCTATCATCCGGATTTCTGGTGACATCCAGGCTCTTTCTGATCTTCTTTATCACTTTCGACCCCACATCTCCCAGGAACTCTTCGATGCTCCTTATGGCGATCTCTTTTATCACTCCGTCGGATATTTCGATGTTCTTGTATTCCTCTGCCATACTGATCCCCCCTTTTTTATGCTCTACCCACGTACTCACCTGTTCTTGTATCAACCTTTATTTTATCACCAGCTTCTATGAAGTAAGGAACTGTGATCTTGAGTCCTGTCTCAAGCACGGCCGGTTTTCCGCCACCAGAGACAGTGTCCCCTTTGAAGGAAGGTTCCGTCTCCACGACAGTCAATTCAACGGTGGTGGGAAGTTCGATACCTATAGGAACACCCTCGTGGAAGACAAGATCCACTTCCATGTTTTCGATCAAATAGTACCTGACGTCTCCGATTTCTTCTTCTCTGAGAGCATGTTGCTCGTAGTCATCCAACGTCATGAAGTAGTAGTGATCTCCGTCTCTGTAGAGGTACTGAGCCTTTCTGAAGGAAAGCTCTGCCTCGGGAACCTTTTCGCCACTCTGAAAGTTAACTTCCCTCACGAGACCTGTTTTCACGTTCTTGAGCTTCGTTCTAACGAGTCCGCTTCCTCTTCCCATGAAGTGCTTGCTCGCCTCGAGCACCCTGTATATCTCACCATCGTAGATGATGAACATGCCTTTTTTCAAATCACCCACCTCGATCATGGGAACACCTCCTGTAACAAAATCTACGAGGGGATTTTCTCCCCTCGTAGAATTCTACCATAATACTGGCGTTTTCAGAGTATTTCCTTGAGTTTAGAGGTGATACCCTCTTTGTCCAGGCCGTAGAGTTTGTAGAGAAGCTTGTAGTCTCCTGACACAGCAAATTCTGGAACACCAACTCTCACGTATTTCTTCGGTAGGATGCCGTTTTCCAAGAGGACAGTTCCTAGATAGCTGCCGAGCCCGGTGAAGACGTTGTGATCTTCTACTACAAGAACGGGTTTCCCATCGATCATTTTCAGAGTTTCTATGTCGAGATCCACTGGACAGGATACGTTCAACACGGCAACTTTGATGCCTTCTTTCTTGAGATCGTCAGCAACCTCTACTGCTAGGTGGAGAGTGGATCCGTATGTTACAATCACAGCGTCGCTTCCTTCTCTCACAATGTCAATCTTTCCGTACTCAAAGATGTAGCCTTCTCCAAAGAAAGGCCTGCCGTTTTCATCGAGTACAATGGGAAGTTTTGACCTTCCCATGGTGATCGCGAAGTTTCCATATTCTTTTGCAGCGTATCTTACTGCTCTGTCTGTCTGGTTCGGATCCCCAGGCACGATAACCTTGAAACCGTACCAGTTCATAGGGCCGGAGATGTAGTCGAGCCCGTGGTGAGTCTTTCCATCCTCACCCACGTTGAGACCACAGTGTGTGACGATGACCTTCAGATTTGTTCCGTTGATGGCGTTCAGTCTGTGCTGGTTGTAGGTTTCGGAGATCCCAAAAACACCAAAGTCAGCAAAGAATGTAATCACGCCTTCCGCAGAGAGCGCTCCCGCCATGGCAGCAGCGTTGTGTTCTTGAACCCCCACTTCCAGAACTCTTTCTGGGAACTCCTTGTCGAGGAGATCCAGTTTCACGGAACCCTTGAGATCGCAGTCTACAGCAACGATAGGAGTGGCATCCGGTTTTTTCATGTTCTTTTTCACCAGATCGAGGATGGCTCTACCAAAAGCGCCTCTGTTGTCAAGAGGATCGGTGTAGGTGATGGGATCTCCGGTGTCGATCTTCACAGGGTAGGTCTTGTAGGTCTTTTCGTGTTTTTTCACTGGAAGCTTCTTCCTCTTTTCTATGTAGACGTCCACGTCGTTTTCTATACCGAGCTCTGCGAGGGCCTTTTCAAGTTCGTCTCTCTTCAACGGTTTTCCATGGTACTTGACCTCGTTTTCCATGAAGGAAACACCTTTACCCATGACCGTCTTTGCGATAATGGCGACCGGGTTCGATTCGTCCTCAACCGCTTCCTTCAAAGCGAGGTATATTTGTTCGTAATCGTGACCGTCTATCTCTATCACCTTCCATCCATCGGCGAGGTAGTTTTCCTTTATGTTCACCGGCATAATGTCTCTGGCTCGCCCGCTGATCTGCGCATCATTGTAGTCGATGATCACCGTGAGATTCGTAACACCATACTTTTTTGCCACCCTCCTTGCTTCTGCCACCTGCCCCTTCGCCTGTTCAGCATCACTCATCAAAACGAAGACGTGGTAATCTTTTCCTGTGAACCTGGACGCGAGAGCAAAGCCAAGACCGGCTGAAAGACCCTGACCGAGGTTTCCTGTGGTCCAATCTACTATCCCAACACCCCTGGTTACGTGTCCTTCAAATACAGAGGAGGGATGCCTGAAGCTCATGAGAACCTCATCGAGATCGACGAACCCCAAACGTGCCATTGCAGCGTAGACACCCGGAGAGGTATGACCGTGACTGATTACGATTCTATCCCTTGCAGGATCGTCAACGGGTTTCAATTTTGCATATTTGAAAACGGTGAGATACAGATCGATGGAGGACATGGAACCTCCAGGATGTCCGGAGTTGGCGATGTAGGTCATCTTCAGAATGTCTCCACGGCAGAGTCGTCCGAGTTCCTTCAGTTCCTTGAGTTCACTTTCTGGAAGCTTCTCGTAAGGGAATCTTTCCATCCTTAAACCTCACCTCCTTCAATTGGGTCATAGTAGTGATGTAGAAACATTTTCACCCATCTTCTGAGATTCTACCATTATTGAGATGTTAAAAAGTTTTCAAGGAGGAAAAAATTGTGTTCAAGCTGGTGAGTGAATTCAAACCCACCGGGGATCAACCCCAGGCGATAGAGAAATTGGTAGAGGGTTTGAACAGGGGAATGCGTTTCCAGACGCTCCTTGGGGTCACAGGGAGTGGAAAGACCTTCACTATGGCCAACGTGATAGCACATGTGAACAGACCAACACTTGTGATCTCTCCAAACAAAACTCTCGCTGCACAGCTGTATCAGGAATTCAAGACCTTCTTTCCTGAAAACAGAGTGGAGTTTTTCATCAGTTACTACGACTACTACCAACCGGAGGCGTACATACCTACCAAAGATCTTTACATAGAGAAGAACGCGGATATAAACGATGTGATCGTGAGAATGCGAATGTCTACACTAAAATCGGTCAGAACCAGAAGAGATGTAATTGTGGTTGCAAGTGTGTCGTGTATCTACGCCACCGGTGATCCTGCAGACTTCGACAAAATGAACGTGAAACTTTCTGTTGGTGATAGATTGGATATGTTCGAACTGGCGGAATACCTTGCGAAGATAGGATACCAAAGAACTGAAGATGTCTCACTGTCTGGGTGTTTCAGAATAAGAGGTGACACGCTGGAGATCTATCCCACTTATCAAGATGAAGGTATCCGTATTGAATTTTTCGGAGATGAGATAGACTCGATTTCCTTGATAGACCGATTCAATCGAACAACTTTGGAAAGACTCGACAAGATCATCATTTATCCTGCCGTGGAGTTCGTAACAACCGACGAGAAACTGAGAAGAGCCATCGAATCGATAAAGGAAGAGCTCAACGAGAGACTGGCTGAGCTCAAAAGACAGGGAAAGCTCCTGGAGTACGAGAGGTTAAAGCAAAGAACCTTGAACGATATAGAACTTCTCGAGACTATGGGGTACTGTCCAGGTATAGAGAACTACTCCAGACATTTCGATAGGAGGAGGCCGGGAGAACCGCCCTACACGCTTTTGGACTACTTCGACGACGATTTTCTTGTGTTCATCGATGAGTCTCACATCACGGTACCTCAGCTCAGAGCGATGTACAACGGTGATCGATCCAGGAAAAAAAACCTGGTGGAATACGGTTTTCGCCTTCCTTCTGCCTACGACAACAGACCCCTCACCTTCGAAGAATTCCTGAAGAAGGTGAAACAGGTTGTCTTTGTCTCGGCCACACCTGGTGACTTCGAACTTTCGGTTTCTGAACAGGTGATCGAACAGATCATAAGACCAACCGGCCTTGTTGACCCAGAGGTGGAGGTGCGTCCAACCAGAGGACAGGTGGACGATCTGGTGAACGAGATAGTGAAGGTCAAACAGAGGGGGGAAAGGGCCCTTGTGACCGTCCTCACCAAAAGAACCGCAGAGCTTCTGAGCGAGCATCTCACAGAACTCGGCATAAAGTCTCTGTATCTTCACTCGGAGCTGGACGCGATAGAAAGGGTTGAGGTGTTGAAAAAACTGAGACGCGGAGATGTAGATGTGGTAGTGGGTGTGAACCTGTTGAGGGAAGGACTAGATCTCCCGGAAGTCTCTCTTGTTGCCATCATGGATGCCGATGTGGAAGGTTTTCTGCGCTCCGAGACAACACTTATCCAGATAATAGGAAGAACTGCACGGAACGTAAACGGCAAAGTGATCATGTACGCCGATAGAATAACAAATGCCATGAAGAGAGCAATTGAAGAGACAAACAGGAGAAGGAGGATACAGCTTGAATACAACAAAAAACACGGTATTATTCCAAAAACGATCGTGAAACCTCTTGAGATGGAAATCTTCGAACAGTTTATGGTAAAAGAAGAACCCATCGAGTACGGTGATACGCTCAAAAACATCTTTGCCATGAAGGAAGGCCTTTCTCCAGAAGAGTATATGGCCTTACTGGAGGAGGAGATGTACCGGGCTGCAAGCGAACTGAGGTACGAAGATGCAGCGGCCCTGCGCGATGAGCTCTTCAGGGTGAAGGAGGCATTGAGAAAGAAGAAAAAGGGGCGCTGAGCCCCTTTTTTGTTTGGCGGGGACGACGGGATTTGAACCCGCGACCACCGGTGTGACAGACCGGCATGCTAACCAAGCTGCACCACGTCCCCTGAACCAAGTACTATTTTCTCAGAAAAGCGTAGGGTTGTCAAGAGCATCTACAAGTTACGATGAGTCTCTTTGACGTTATCGCTCACCTCGGGCTGGGTTACAATGCGCCCCATCTATTCTGTTGGTTCGTACGCAAGAGAAGATCGATCAAGAAAAATCGCCTCCACATGCTTTTTCAAAATTGTACCATTTTTTGATAAAGGCTGATCCTTTTCTTATAGCTTCAAGATTTGGTTCCAGAAGAGAAGATCCGGAAAATTTTTCCTTCAGAGTTTCTTCAGTGGTTTCAAGACGCACTGCTTTGGTCAGCTCCACGAATGCTCCAAGCAACACCATGTTGGCTACTTTCAAACTTCCCACTTCCTCGGCGATATCGTTTGCTGGAATCTCTATCACTTTCACATCATCTCGGGCAATTTTTTTATCGATCACGGACGAGTTTACAAAGAGTGTCCCACCACTCATCAGTTTTTCTCCAAACCTTATCATGGAGGGAAGGTTCATGGCGATAACTTCTGTGGGGTGATCTACGATTGGAGAGGTCACGGGTTGTTCATCTATCACCACGGTACAGTTGGCAGTTCCTCCTCTCATTTCTGGACCGTAGGAGGGAAGCCAGGTTGCGTTCTTTCCCTCTTTCACAGCAGCGGTGGTAAGGAGTTTTCCCGTAAGCATCACACCCTGTCCTCCAAAGCCTGCTATCACCACACCGTGGTACCTCATGATTCTCCCACCCTGTCCACGAAAATTTTAGGTGGAAATTCTTTAACCATGTTTTCCAAGAGCCACCTCTGGGCCTCCACAGGACTCATACCCCAGTTGGTTGGGCAGATGCTGAGAACCTCGACCAGACCAAAACCGACTCCTTTCATTTGGGCAAGGAAAGCTTTTTTGATGGATTCTTTTGCGCTCTGAATATCTCTAGGAGAGCTCACGGTGACGCGTGCAAGATAGGCTACTCCGGGTATTGTGCTCAAAAGTTCGGAAACGTGGAAGGGATATCCATCGTTCTCCACGCTGCGTCCACGCGGGGTGGTCGTCGTTCTTTGCCCTAAAAGTGTGGTGGGAGCCATCTGTCCACCTGTCATACCGTAGACGGCGTTGTTTATGAAAATCGTTGTCAGCTTTTCTCCACGGTTTGCTGTGTGAATCGTCTCTGCTATGCCTATCGATGCAAGATCCCCATCACCCTGATAGGTGAAGACTACACGATCTGACATGGCTCTTTTTATGCCTGTCGCAACTGCAAGAGCCCGTCCATGAGGTGCCACCGTTCCATCTACATTAAAAAACTCGTAGGCGAACACAGAGCATCCCACAGGGGCAACCATTATGGTTTTGTCCTGTATGTTCAGTTCGTCTATCGCTTCCGCTATCAGGCGATGAACTATTCCATGATGACATCCGGGGCAATACGTGAATTCCTTATCACTAAGTGATCTTGGCCTTTTGAAGATTACCTTGGAGTCCATTCCGTCACCTCCTCAGTCTTTCGAAAGCCAGGAGAATCTCTTCCGGTGTGGGAACGACTCCTCCCATTCGACCGTAGAAGTGAACGGGTGCTTTCCCTTCCACGGCTAGGAGAACATCTTCCACCATCTGACCAGCACTCATTTCCACCACAAAGACGAACTCTACATCTTCAGCAATTTCTCTCAGTCTTTGGTATGGAAATGGCCAAAGCGTGATGGGTCTGAACAATCCTGCAGGGATCTTTTTCCCTCTGAGATTGTCCACGACACTTTTGAGGATTCTACCGATTGTTCCGTATCCAATCAGTAGATATTTTGCTCCTTCGACTTCGTACTCTTCCCAGCGCTGCTCTTTTTGCTTTATTCTTTTGTATTTCTCCTGATAGCGTCTGTTCATTTCCTCAAGACCGTGAGGATCGATGTTGAAGGCAGCGATCCGGTGGGGTCTTCTGCCACTGGTTCCAGTCAACGTCCATTCCGAGTGGTCCGGAAGAGAAGATATATCTCTCATCGGAGGGAGTACCACTGGTTCCATCATCTGGCCGATCATGCCATCGGCCAGAATGAGAACGGGATTTCTGTACTCATCGGCAAGATCGAAGGCAAGCTGGGTCAGATCGACTGCTTCCTGAAGAGTCGAAGGTGCCAGTACGATCAGGTGGTAATCTCCATGTCCACCACCTTTGGTAGCTTGAAAGTAATCACTCTGGGCGGGCTGGATATCCCCCAGGCCAGGTCCACCACGGGCGATGTTCGCAAAAACGCAAGGAAGTTCTGCACCTGCTATGTAGGAAATCCCTTCCTGCATCAAACTGAATCCAGGTGATGACGTGGAGGTCATAACGCGCTTTCCTGTACAGGCGGCTCCGTAGACCATGTTCACGGTTGCGATCTCGCTTTCTGTTTGAAGAAATGTTCCCCCAACTTCTGGAAGCCTTCTTGCCATGTATTCTGCGATCTCACTTTGAGGAGTGATGGGATAGCCAAAATAAAGTCTGCAGCCCGCCCTTATTGCGGATTCTGCTATTGCTTCGTTTCCCTTCATCATGAGACTTTTCATGGTGATCTCACCTCTCATACTTGAACACCCGTTTTCTTTTGAACTTCTCTGAACACGGTGATACACACGTCCGGGCAACTCAGATAACAAAACCCACAGGCTATACATCCTTCTCCTCTGTATTCAGCAAAGTGATATCCTTTGGTGTTGTACTTTTTGGAGAAGGTGATCGCCTTAACAGGACATACATTCACACAAAGCCCACATCCCTTGCATCTTTCTGAATCGATCTCGATGAAACCTCTCACCTCTGCCATATTCTCACCCCCGTCATGGTTCTTTCATGAATCTCTTTATTACGAAAACGGGATATTTGAGATTGGAGATGTTGATCGAAGCAAGGAGATCTTCGGAAAGAACAGTCCATAGCACCTTTATTTTTGTTATCCTGGAAACCTTCGACAGAATTTCCTCTCCTGCAATCACCGTCTCCTCCGTACTGAAAGGGCCGAGATTCGCATTGTTGACGAGGGCGTCTATTTTGATTCTGGAGCGGCTGGAGAGCCTTTCGATCTCTTGAATGATCTTCTCAACACTTTCGGTAAAGGGTCTGAAGACGTTCACCACAAAGTACGCACGTATTTGATGGTTTTCCAACAGGGGTTTGAGTGAACCGATAACCCTCGCACCGTTGTCCTCACCACCGAGGTCGGTCACCACATGGGAGTCATCTTGCGAAAAAACCTCTCCCAGCTGCGAGGGAATCACCGGAAGGTCCATGTGTTTCAACTCTCCACTCACTGTCACAACATGAATGCTCATTTGCGCCAGGAGATCTTCTGCATCTCTCACACGAAAATAAGGTGTTATCACATCGAGGTCCACGAGGAAGACTTTTTTCCCCAAAACCCTCAGCTTGAGAGCCAGGTTGATCGATATTTCAGTCTTTCCACTACCGAATGGCCCCATCAAAATATGAATCACGGTATCGCCTCTTCAGTGTTTCCGTATAGTTTCTTGCCTTTTCCTCGCTCTTCAGCACTCTGAGTGCCGCCAGGGCCAATGTTTTCTCTTCATTACTCCCCGGAAGGACCACCACAGGTGCTATGAAACTCACCCTTTCTTGTATCCATGGAACCAGAAATTCTTTGTCGTACGCTAGGCCACCTGTGAGGACGATGACATCCACCTTTCCCTCCAGAACCGCCGCCATCTTTCCAATCCATTTGGAGATCTGGTACGCCATCGCTCTGTAGACGAGTTCGGCATAGGCGTCCCTCTGCTTGATTCGACTGATTACCTCTGTGGCATCGTTGGTTCCCAGATAAGCCACCAGTCCCCCATTTCCCGCGATCTGTCCTTTCATCTCTTCGAAGGAGTATTTTCCACTGAAACAGAGATCTATGAGTTGTGTTAGGGGAAGAGTACCACTACGCTCAGGTGTGAAAGGTCCATCCCCGTCCAGGGCGTTGTTGACATCGACAATTCTCCCTTTCCGATGAGCAGCAATCGAGATTCCTCCGCCCATGTGAGCTATAACCATGTTCATCTCTTTGTATCTCTTGGCGAAAGACCTTGCGACTTCTCTAGCTACCGCTTTCTGGTTGAGCGCGTGAAAGATGGACTTCCTTTGATAATCAGGATGGCCGCTGATACGGGCTATTTCTTCCATTTCGTCGACAACGACAGGATCAACTATGTAGGCGGGTGCTCCTGCTTCGGACGCCAAATTATGAGCTATGAGTGCACCGAGGTTGGAAGCGTGTTCTCCATTCTTTGCAGATCTCAGAGTTTCAATCATGAGATCGTCTACAAGGTACACTCCACCTGGGATGGGATCCACGAGTCCACCGCGGCCTACGAAGGCTGAAAAATCACGTGCTTTATAACCGGAATCTTCGATAAAACTCCTCACAAAATGTTCTCGAAAATCCAGTTGATCCACTACACGGCGGAATTTTTTGAGTTCATTAGCGCGGTGGGGGATTTTCTGCATCTTTATCATCCTGTCATCTTCGAAAATAGCCACCTTCGTAGAAGTGGATCCGGGGTTTATGGCCAAGATTCGAAACATAGTATTCATCACTCCCGTTCCACTGCGATTAACATACCTAGTGCTATGGAAAAAAGCTTCGTTTCCGCACTGTCCGCCCTCGATGTAAGAACGATCGGCATGCGAGCACCGACTACAACGGTTGCCGCTCTAGCTCCCTCAAGATAGATCAGTGCTTTGGAAAAAATGTTTCCCGATTCTATGTATGGGACGATCAACACGTCCGCGTCACCAGCGATATGGCTTTCTACCCCCTTGAGAGAAGCAGCCTTCTTGCCGACAGCGTCGTCAAGTGATAGAGGACCGTCCACGACACAACCTCTTATCTGGCCACGACCTGACATCTTCGAAAGGATAGCGGCATCCAGAGTTGACGGTGCTTCCGCTATCTCAGTTGCTCCAATTATCGCTACCTTTGGAGTATCAACACCGAGAGTTCTTGCTACCATAACGGCATTTTCAACGATATCTCTCTTTTGTTTTAGATCCGGGGAGATGACGATTCCTCCGTCGGAGATGATCAGAAGTTTATGGTAGGATGGCACTTCAAGCACACTCACAGCAGAAAGTGTCCTTCCTGTTCTAAGGCCATACTCTTTCTGAAGAACCAAAGACATCAGTTCGCTCGTCTTTATCTTTCCTTTCATCAGAAGATCTGCTTTGCCTTCTGCAACTCCTCTCACTGCCATTTTTCCCGCTTCGAGAAGGTTCGGGGCATGAACGATTTCCATCCCATCGAGTTTTATCCCAAGGAATTTTGCTGTTTTTTCGATCTTTTCAGTGTTTCCGTACAGAATGGGTTCCACGATGTTCATCTTCTGGGCCATCCTGACGGATTCCAGAACATTCTCATCTTGAGCACCTGCTACGGCTATCCTTGCACTTCTGCTGAAGGATTGTGCGAGTTCAAGAAAATCGTCTAACTTTTTCATTTCCAATTCTCCTTCTCACCGACGATCTGTAATCTCTCGCTAGTTCTTCTACTCTGAGAACTCTCAGAACACCGAAAGCGAGCGCTTCCATTTCGAGTTCACCTGGTACTACATTCACTGTTCCAAAACTTGCAATGTAACGCTTTATCATATGTACAAAACGAGGTTCGTGTGCCATACCACCTGTTATGACAATGGCGTCCGGTTTTGAACCCAGCACCGCGCACATTCCTCCAATCTCTTTTGCAATTTGATAGGCCATAGCTTCAACGATCAATCTGGCTTTCTTCGAGCGCTCAGCAGCTTCGAGAACTTCTCTGAGGTTTTTTGTTCCCAAGTACGCCATGAGACCACCTCTGCTGGTGAACTTCCTTTTCAGGTCCTTCGCGGAGAACTTTCCTGAGTATGCTGTTTTTACGATATCTCCTACCGGAAGTTCTCCTGTTCCCTCCACACTGAAAGGTCCTTCATCGTTGGCGTTGTTGACGTCTATCATTCTTCCGTTCAAATGTGCACTAACGGTGATTCCACTTCCAAGGTGGACGATCACCATCTTGGTTGTCTCGTATTCCTTCCCCATTTCTCTGGAAATCTTTCGTGCCACTGCTTTGATGTTTAAGGCATGTGAATAACTCTTTCTTTCGATCTCCGGGATCCCGGAGAATCTAGCTTCGTCACACATCTCGTCTACAGAGATGGGATCGACTACGAAACAGGGAACACCGCTTGATTTTCCAAGTCTGTAGCCGATGATGGCTGCTAGATTCGAAGCGTGTTCTACTGGAGAGTGGTTCAGAAGGTAATCAATCATGTGCTCGTCTACCCTGTAAACGCCACTTGGAATCGGCTCAAGAATGCCTCCACGAGCGGCAATGGCGTCGAAATCTTTCACCTTGTAGTCTTTCCTTTTCAAAAAGCTCTCAACAACTTCGCGCCTCATGGGTTCCTGGCCCACGATATTCTCATATTTGTTCAATTCTTCCGTGCTGTGAAAGAACTTTTCCTCACAGATTTTTCTTTCATTTTCAAAAACAGCGACTTTTGTCGACGTAGAACCTGGGTTTATAACCAGTATTCTGTGCACCTTTCCACCCCGGACATCTTTTATGAAATGTTACAAAATCTTTTAAGTAAGGTTCCATATGAATATTACCATAAAGAAACTTCTGAATCAAAAAATTTTTTCTTTGTATCGGAGGTAAAAAGGGAACAAAAAACGGGCCCTGTAGAGGGCCCGCTGGGTGGTGGGGAAAGAGGTTCACTCTTGAGCCATATCCTCCAGTACCTCGAATCCTTCGTTCGTGAGGAGAACGAAGAGAGCCTTTTCGAGTCCTCTGAACCGTCTGTACTGATCAACCGTTATGATGTCGTCCACTTTCTTTACGAAATCTCTATAAGTGTCGCTGATCTCATCTTTCAGATCCCACAGTTGGTCTTTCAGATCCTCTGCTGTTTTCGTGTCTCTTTTTACGAGAGCGTTGTAATACTCTTCGCGCAGTTGTACCAGCTTTTCTTCGAGGGTGTCGATCTTCTCTTTGGCCTCCTTTGCCACCTCGTAGAGTTCCTTCAGCTGTTCATCATTCAGGTCCAGCTGGTTTATTACTTCTGCCACTTTCGTTTTGAACGCAAGCTTCAGCTGTTCTTCGTCTCTGAATCTCAAACCAAGGCCGTGGCCGAATCCTCTTTCTGCCCTCATTCGAAATTCGTTGAGCACCGGTACACCGTACTGTGGAGCAGGACAGTATGCCCTGTTGAATCCTCTGTATCCAGCTGCAAAGAGTCCCATCGCGGCTGTCAGCACCAGTATCACCACAAGAAACCTTTTCATACTTCCACCTCCTCTTCGAAATCTCCTGTTTCATCTTAACGTTTTGATTGTGAAAAAAACGTGGAGAAAACTGATCGGCTGATATAATAATACTGGACTAAGTTGGGAGGTGTTAGGGATGGTGTTCAAAGAACTTGGAAAAACGGGAGAGAAAATACCGGCTTTGGGACTTGGCACGTGGGGAATAGGCGGCTTCGAAACACCCGATTACTCGAGGGATGAAGAGATGGTAGAGCTCCTCAAGAAAGCCATAAACATGGGATACACCCACATAGACACCGCCGAGTACTACGGGGGAGGGCACACAGAAGAACTCATCGGAAGGGCTATAAAGGACTTTAAAAGAGAGGAGCTCTTTATAGTGTCGAAGGTATGGCCAACTCACCTGAGAAGAGACGATCTCCTGAGGTCTTTGGAAAGCACCCTGAAGCGTCTTGACACGGACTATGTGGATCTCTATTTGATTCACTGGCCGAACCCTGAAGTTCCCCTTGAGGAGACTCTCTCTGCGATGGCAGAGGGTGTTAGGCAGGGACTCATCAAATACATCGGTGTGTCGAATTTCGATAGAAAGCTTCTGGGGAAAGCAGTTAGCAAATCGCAGGAGCCCATCGTTTGCGATCAGGTCAAATACAATATCGAGGACAGAGAGTCAGAAAAAGATGGACTGCTCAGGTACTGTCAGGAAAACAGTATCACTTTGGTCGCGTACTCTCCCCTGAGAAGAACTTTCCTTTCGGAGAGAGTGAAGAAGGTTCTTGAGGATGTAGCAAGAAAGCACAACGCGACCATATATCAGATCATGCTCGCGTGGCTTCTTGCAAAACCAGGTGTTGTGGCTATTCCGAAGGCAGGGAGAGAAGAGCACCTCCGAGAAAATCTCGAAGCAACGAAGATCACACTCTCAGAAGAGGAAATGAGATTACTGGACAGCCTCGCATAATTCCTTTAAGCTTGCAAATACAAAGTCGGGTTTTATACTGGAAGCTGCCAGATCTTCCGGGGTAGTCTCTCCGGTGAGAACGAGTATGGAGACTATCCCGGCGTTCTTTCCAAGTTTTATGTCGGTGTAGAGTCTGTCTCCCACTATCGCCATCTTTTCCTTTGGAACATTGAACTTTCTCGATATTACCTCCACCACCAGTGGATTCGGTTTTCCCACTATGAGATCTGGTTTTCTACCGGTTGAAGTTTCTATAGCTGCCATGATACTACCGGCATCTGGAATGGGGCCTTCTTTCGATGGACAGTTCACATCCGGATGGGTGGCTATGTATTTCTTCCCGACTCTCAGAAATATACAGGCTTTCTTGAGTCTCTCGTATGTGAGTGTCTTGTCAAAACCGAGAACCACGAAATCTGGATCTTCATCCACTACCAGATGCCCATACGACTCGAAAACTCTTCGCAGCTGAGGAGTTCCCAGAAGAAATATCCTGCTTGGTCCGTACTCCTTTAACATGTACTCCGCCGTCACCTCACCGGAGGTGACCACGGAGTTGTCTGATACATTAACGCCCATCTTTCTCAGTTTTTCTACGTAATCGAAGGGCCCAAGGGAGGAGTTGTTCGTGAAGAATATCGCCTTTTTCCCCCTTGCCTTTAGAGTTTCTAAAAGCTCCGCTGCACCGGGAAGGAGAGAGTCATCAAGGTAAAAGGTTCCATCCATATCCAGAATGAAGAGATCTATCTCACTCAGCACGCCTCATCCTCCTTTGTCTTACAGCTTCAAACAGAACGATTCCCGCACTCACTGAGACGTTCAAAGAGTCTATCTCGTTTTCCATTGGAATGGTCACCACCTTGTCACACCTTTCCTTCACAAGTCTTCTGATACCCTCTCCTTCGTTGCCGAAGACGAAGGCCGTTGGTAGCGTGAAATCTTCTTCGTAGATGGGCGTCCCGTTTATATCTGAGGCGTACACCCATATGTCTTTCTCCTTCAATTCCTCTATCGTTCTTGCGAGGTTCGTTACGATTGCTATTTTTGCCCTGAACACAGTTCCCGCGGAGACCTTGACCACTGTTTCCGTCACTTTCACGGACTTGTCCTTTGGAATGATGATGCCGTTCGCACCGGCTCCAACGGATGTCCTCACGATCGCTCCCAGGTTGTGCGGGTCCTGAATCTGATCGAGTATCACTATCAACGGGGGAGTTCTCGATTCCAGAATATCTTCAACGGAGCAATATCGATACTCCTGTATGTCGAAGACCACTCCCTGGTGCTTCTTCGTTCCAGAAAGTCTCTTCAAACTTTCCTCCGATTCAAACGAGTATCTTATGCCTCTCTCCTCGACCTGCTTTATTAGAGACAGAAAGTAACTACCCGGGTTTTTCATTTTCTGGAAGAACACTCTTTTAATCAGAACATTGTTTTTGAGAGCCTCTTCTAGTATCTTCCTTCCGTACACCCTCAACGTCCATCACCGCCAGAAGATGTTGAATTCTTTGAAAGTTTCTTTTCAAAAAGAGATAGCCAACGAGCGCTTCGAACCCCGTGCTTTTTCTGTAAAGTGGGTCGTTTCCATATCTTTTAGCGGCTTTAGAGTTCATCGCTCTCTTCACAATTTTTCTTTCCCCTTCCATCAGATGATCCCAGATCGCATCCAGCATCTGCGCCTGTCCGTGTTTTGACGTCCACTCTTTCACCTTTTCGTGTATGGTGGATACTCTGTAGTTACCAGCGAATTTGAGACGAAACACGAGTTCCAGGACAGCGTCTCCTATGTAAGCAAGAACGGCAGATGGTACGTTGTCGGCTTTTGTGTTGAAACGGAAGATGTTCTCCACTTTCTTCATCTCCCGACTCTCAAATACGCAAATAGCTTCGTGTTCATGTAGTGCTTGTCTGTGAGGTAACGAGATAGACTTTCCTCCAAAAACTGGATCGGGAGGATGTTTTCTGGAAGCCTTGGAATGGGAAGGTCCGCTGTGAGATGAGGAAGCGTGATTGCGAGATCATCGAACGTCTTCTTCAGAAGGGGAATCTGCGCGTCATCTTCAATGTAAGCCTCCAATCTGATCAATCCTTTCGTTCCTTCACCGTCAACGAGTTTCACATATGTTCCTATCTTTTTCAAAGTGCCTTCTTGGATGCCAGCAACGAACATCTGGCTTCGTTCTCCCTTCCTGAGGAAACGAAGTCTTCTAAAATCATCTCTTCTCAAGTCCGTGGTACCAATATTTTTCACAAGGCCAACAGGCCCGACACCCTCTCCGAAAGGTAACTCAGGAACAGCGGGCCCGTCTTTTATAACGAGGGCATCTCCTTCGAGGTATTTTCTCACTTCCTGGATTTCCAGTGTTCTAAGGTAGGTATCTATAGAATCCATTGCCTCTTTTCCATTTTTAACTATCTTGAAGATGTTTCCTTCCACTTCAACGTACCCTTCTTCCGGAAAATTTTGGGAGAATCCCAACACCTTTTCGACAACAGGCGGAGATTGTGGCGAAAAGAGAGGGAACGTCCCCCTATCCTTTTCCCACACAACCGCACCCACGCAGAGCTCGGCAAAAACCCCCCTGAATCCTTCGTCAGTTTCTATCCATACGAAGCTTCTTCGTTTCCCATCCACGAAGACAACACGATCCAGGATCCTTCCATCTTTTCGATCGTCTCCTTCCAGAAAGTTCGATTTTTCTGAGAAGCTCTGATCCCTTCTGCGCTCTTCGATCTCGTTCTGTACACTCTCTATCCTTTCGACGCGCATCCTCTCACCCCAGCGCTACATCCAGAGAAGCCATGACAATGAAACCTATCATGATCCACCAGGTGGAGACAAGTTCGTTTCCCCTGGAATGAGTCTCGGGAATAACCTCATCGCTCACGACGTATATCATCGCCCCGGCGGCGAAGGCCATCATGTAAGGAAGAAGTCTTCGTGAAATTGAAACAATACCTGCTCCGAAAAGTCCACCGATCGCTTCCACAAGCCCCGTGAGAAAGGTTATGAGAAAGGCTTTACCCTTTTTGTACTTCATGGGAATCAGAGAAGCCATGACCGCAGCTCCCTCGGGTATATTTTGAACACCGATCGCAATGGCTATAGCCAGAGCCTGTGGAGTGAATGCGGAGACACCAACGGCCATTCCCTCGGGAAAGTTATGAATCGTTATGGCGATTATAAAGAGCCAGATACCTTTCAATCTTTTTACATCCGGCCCTTCATGACCTTTCAGGAAGTGCTCGTGGGGTATGAGCTTGTCCGCGAGGTTGACGAAGAGACCCCCGAGGGCAAAACCCACTATAAACCTGATGATTCCTCCCATCTCGAGGGCAGGGGAAACCAGGCTGAAAGCACTGGCCGCTATCATGACACCCGCCGCAAACCCCAGAAACGAATCGATCGTTCTGTCACTTGTTTGATGGGGTTCCAAAAAAAGGAATGGCAACGCGCCAAGAGAGGTCGCCATTCCCGCTATAGAACTGTACAGGATTCCTT
>NZ_JAGGZH010000010.1 GCF_021162145.1 Thermotoga sp. | reverse complement strand
GATGTGGTATTTCGTGAAAAAAGACTTGGAAGAGGGCATCATTCCGCGTGAGAAACTCAATTGGTATATAGAACAGCATTTCCAGATACTCACTTACTCTCTCAATCAGCCCATCAGAACAACACAGTCTCCATACACGAACTTCACTTATCTGGACAGAAACTACATCAGGGCAATTTTCGAGGGAGATCGCTATCCTGATGGTTCTCTCATCACAGATCATGTGGAAGATATAATAACTCTTCAGAAGCACTACTGGGAATGGGTCGCAAAAGAAAGGAAAAGGCAGATGTTCACCTTCCCAGTGCTGACGGCAAGCCTTCTGTACAAAGATGGAAAGTTCCTCGACGAAGACAGCGCCCGTTTCATAAACAGGGTGAACATGAAATGGCAGGATACCAACTGGTACATCTCCGATTCCATCGATGCTGTGGCTTCGTGCTGCAGATTGACATCTTCCACCCAGACATTGAAAAAATTCTCTCTCAGCAACGAAGAAGATAAAAAGCTCAAAGGAAGAATGAACTCCATTGGGGGTTCAGACCTGAACATAGGATCCTTCAAAGTCATCACGATAAATCTTCCCAGAATTGCCCTTGAAAGCAACGGAGACAGGGAGAAGTATCTACAGATCTTGAAACACAGGGTACAGCTCGTTAAAAAAGCTCTATCCGCAATCAGAGAAATCATAAAGGAGAGAATCTCCGAGGGACTTCTTCCCCTCTATGAAAATGGTCTCATGCTTTTGGAAAGACAGTACGGTACAATCGGTATCACAGGTGTCTGGGAAAGTGCCTCAATCATGGGCATGACAACAGAAGATGTAGATGGATTGAAATACACGAAAGAAGGAGAAAAGTTTGTAGACGATCTTCTGGATCTGATAAGGGAAGAAGCAGAAAAAGGATATGAAGAATACAACTTCACGTTCAATATTGAGCAGGTGCCTGCAGAAAAAGCGGCTGTGACACTTGCACTCAAGGATAAGTTCATTTTTGGCGAAAAACAACCCTTTGAAATTTACTCCAATCAATGGGTGCCACTTGCCGCGAACACAGATGTCCTGAACAGAATCCGCTACTCTGGAAAGTGGGACAGGAAAGTGAGTGGTGGAGCTATCCTGCATATCAACCTCGGTGAACCCTTCAAAACAGAAGAGGAATCCTTCAACATGGTGAAAATGATCGCTGACATGGGGGTTATGTACTTTGCTTTCAACACGAAGATCAGCGTTTGTGAGCACAACCACGCATTCTACGGGGAAAGATGTCCTGTTTGTGGAAAGCCAAAAGTAGATGAGTACGTGAGGATCGTCGGATATCTCGTGCCTGTCTCTGCCTTCAACAAGGAAAGAAGAGAAAAAGAATATCCGAAGAGACAGTTCTACAGTTCAGAAATCGTGAGGAAATGAACTCGCCCCGCACAAGCGGGGCTTTTTTGTGGCCCCAATGGAAACCTAGAAAGTACGAAAAGAATCCCTAGTCTTCCTTTTTCAAAACGATGGAAGCCGTGCAGAACACAAAAAGAAGGCCACCCCCGAACATGAGTAAGGTTGTGAAGAAGTATCTGCTCAGTGGAAAGATTTCAAAGCCCAGAGAGTACCTGATGATCTCCACGCCGTACCTTACAGGTAGAAAGTAAGAGACGATTTGTAGATAGTTCGGCAGAAAGGAAACCGGAAAGTAGACACCGGATAGAAACATCATGATAGTGAACAGAATAACGGATACTTCAATTGCTACATCAGATTTTTTGAACAAAAGCGATATCAAAGCGCCCAAAGCGATAAAAGAAAGAACAGAGCTCACCACGGACAAAAGAAAGAGGGAAACGTTTAACTGGTACTTCGCGTTGAAAAGAAGGATACCCAGTACCATGATGATCGTAGTACTGATGATCCCGTAAAACATCCTCGCCGATATCAATCCGAAAACAAAAGAGAAGTTTCCAACTGGTGCGGCTTTAAGCCTTTTCAGAAACCCTCTTTCCCGGTAGTGTGAAAACACGTCCACCGTTCCAAAAAGACCAATAGAAAGAAGAGATATCGCTATCACGCCGGTGAGTGTGTAATCAAAAGATGTGAGATCCCGAGAGCTTTCTATTACTTTCTTCTCAACAACTATTACAGGGTTCAGACCATTGACAAGTCTTTCGACTTTGTTTTTCAAAGATATTTCCCAGGAATCAAGCAAGGATTGATAGTACTCGTCCGTTGTGTTTCTTATAAAGATAATCTTGTCTTTTTTCACCACCGCGATTTCGTGATAATATCCTTTTACCTCCTCAGTGGAAGAGTACACATCACCAAAATCAGAGAGGTCGTAGTCGGTCGTCACCACAGTTGTTCTTACCGACCCACTGGACCCACCGAAGATAAAGCCGAATATCAAAAGAAACATCACAGGAAACGCTATGGTGAAGAACGTGGCGACCTTATCCCTCCAAGATTCTTTCCACATGGCAGAAAACAAGGCAAAGAACCTACTCAACCATTATCACCTGCCTCCAGCTCAACGAAAAGAGAGTGAGAGAAACAACTATCCAGATAAAGGGCACTGCAAAATGGTGTGTGTAAATCGTCTCGTAACCAAGACTTCCTCTCAGGTAATCCACAAGATAGGTCGCCGGATTTCCGACAACGAGTGCTTTCAAAGGCCAGGGAACGTTCGAGACATCGAAGTAGAATCCTCCCATGAACATAAATACTTGATTGAATATCTGAGACACAGCGTTCAATGCAGAGAAACTTTTGAACAGAGAAACCATGAGAAACGAGATGCTCAAGAAAGTGAAGAAAGAAAAGGCAGTACCCGTCAAAAAAGAAAGAGAAAGTCCAGGCACCCCGAAGAGAATTTTTGCAAAGAGCGTCACAGCGAGTGAGGTGATAGACATGGCCAGTAGGCCACAAACCGCAGTCGAAATAAGATAATGATGACCTTTCAAAGGAGATGCGAAGAGCCTTTTCAGGATGCCTTGTTCTCTGTAAAGGGCCAGCTGGTACGGAACGGTGAAAAGCCCTACCGACATCACACCTACAAGCAAGATGGCGGGAAAAACGTAGTGTGGGTAGTTTATATCCTTTCTCTCTTTACTCCTGTATTCCACCTCTATCTCCTTCTTCTTCCTGATCTGTAGATCGAGGGACTCAAGGATGTTTGCTACGACATTTGCAAGAATGGATGATTCCTGCCTTTCTGGGGCGTAGACGACAATTACCTTGACAGGCATGGAGAGTTTTGTTCTGGAGAGCAGGAGTGCTCTTGTGAAAAGGGAACCGAAATTTTCAGGCATAACGATGCACACGTCTATCTTTCCGTACTTCAGATCTTTCTCCGGATCTTTCGTATCCACGATCTCTATACCGGACGGGAGTTTTTCAAAGACACCCTTCAACGTTTTGCTTTCACCGACAACACCTATTCTCAGATTCATGTGGGAAGATATATCCCCGAAGATCGACACGAGGATCAAGTACAGAAGCATCGGGAACGCAAAATTCCAAAAGAGAACTCCCTTGTTTCTGAAGTAGTTGTTTCTAAGAATGGAAATGATCAAGCTCTTCATTCTCTCAAATCCCTACCTGTGAGTTTCAAGAAAACATCCTCAAGATTTGGTTTTCTTATCACTATGTTGGAAACGTCCCATTTTCTCAGCAGATCTTTTATCAATTCTTCTGGGTTGTCTGTTTCCACAATGTAATGGCTATCCTTTTTCTCCAAGTAATTCACATTCACAACCTGATCGCTGTCGAATTCAACGACGGTCTTCAGCCCAGAAGAATTTATGAGGGAAGAGGGCGAGCCTTCTGATATGATCTTTCCGTGGTCTATTATGCAGACGTGATCGGAGAGCTTTTCCGCCTCCTCCATGTAATGGGTGGTCAGAAAGATCGTTTTCCCTCGACTTTTGAAATGCTCTACAACGTCCCAGATCTGTCTTCTTGCCTGCGGATCGAGTCCTGTAGTGGGTTCGTCGAGAAACACGATCTCGGGATCGTTAACGAAAGCCACAGCAACTGCGAGTCTTTGAAGTTGCCCCCCAGAGAGGGTCTTAACCCTTTTTCTTTCGATTCTTTCAAGTCGAAAGAGCTCTACCACCTCTGGTAATTTCAATCCTTTTCTGTAGAGACCTCGGAAAAGTTTCAATGTTTCCCAAACCGTGAGATTCTCAAAAAAAGCGCTTTTCTGCAGGCATACTCCAATTTTCCTCTTCGTTTCACTATCCAGAGATTCTTTCCTTTCCCCGAAGTAGTATATCTCTCCCTCATCTTTCTTCCTGAGGCCTTCGAGAATCTCCACAGTTGTAGTTTTTCCGGCACCGTTGGGTCCCAGCAGGGAAAAGACAGTTCCCCGCTCCACAGTGAAACTTATCCCATCCACCGCTTTCACATTACTATAGTACTTTTTAAGATTCACAACTTTCAGTATTTCCAAATTAATCCCCCTTTCTTTAGACATAATGTTATCATAATTTTTGTGCGATACATCAATATGGGAGGTGCTCCAGTGTGCCATTTCTAGCGTTCCTTGGAGGAATTCTCGCTGGCTTTTTGAACGTGATGGCAGGTGGCGGTTCCATGATCACGCTCCCCATACTTACTGCACTGGGCCTGGGAATAGACGTGGCAAACGGCACAAACAGAATAGCTATCATCCTTCAGAACCTTGTCGCCACCGAGAGATTCAAATCGAAAAATGTTTTGAAAGCAAAAGAGGCGTTCTTGGTTTCTATACCAACTATTGCTGGAGCACTGGTGGGAAGTTCTATAGCAGTTCAGATAGAAAAGGAGCTACTTCAGAGAGTGGTTGGTATCATATTTCTCATAATGGCGATCTCCCTAGTGTGGAAACCTAAGATCTGGATAGAGGACAGAAATGTGAAAAGAAACTGGATCCTGATATACACGATCTTCTTCTTGATAGGAATATATGGTGGGTTCATACAGGCAGGAGTGGGATTTCTCCTCATGCCAGCTATTGCCTTTCTTCTTGGATACGAACTGGTCAAGACGAACGCCGTTAAGGTGTTCATCGTAGCATCTTACAATTTGATTTCCCTTCTGATATTCATTATAGGTGGAAAGGTGAATTTTCTTTATGGACTCGTCCTTGCCCTTGGAAACATGACTGGGGCGTGGATCGCTGCCAATCTCTCTGTTAAGAAAGGGGCAAAATGGGTAAGGTGGGTCGTCTTTGCCGCGATAATTGTCGTCGGAATAAGATACATTTTTTAATTAACTTTCAATCAGAAAGAAATGGAAGTATGAGATGATAATGGGTGGAATAATGCATAAAGTAAGGGAGGTGTACCGAATTGGTCAAGAAGGAACCAGGTATAATTGTAGGTGTGAGCAACAGACACGTTCACCTCTCCAAAGAGGACTTGGAAACGCTTTTCGGAGAAGGTTACGAACTCACGCCGATAAAAGATCTCAGACAACCTGGTCAGTACGCTGCAAAAGAAACTGTGACCATAGTGGGTCCAAAGGGTGCCATCGAGAACGTGAGAGTACTCGGCCCTGTCAGAAGAGAGACCCAGGTGGAGATCTCAAGGACCGATGCTTTCAAACTTGGTCTCAGACCCCCAGTGAGGGACTCTGGAGATCTTGAGGGAACACCGGGAATCGTTATCATCGGTCCAAACGGTATCCTGGTGAAGGAAAAGGGTGTTATAATCGCGAAAAGACACATACACATGCACCCAAAGGATGGAGAGCACTACGGAGTGAAAGATAAGGACATAGTAAAAGTGCTCGTTGAAAAGGGAGATAGAAGGTTGATATTCGACGACGTTCTCATAAGGGTGAGGGAAGATTTCGCTCTGGAGTTCCATGTCGATACCGATGAGGCAAATGCTGCAATGTTGAATACTGGAGACATTGTTTATATAGTAGAGCTTTGAAAAAAGGGGAGCGAGCGCTCCCCTTCATTCCTGAACTTCCACCTCAATCACTTTTTTCTTTCTCTCCTCTTTCTTTGGTATTCTGACAGTAAGCACCCCGTTTTTGTACTCTGCTTTGATCTGTTCCACATCCACGTAGTCTGGCAATCTAATAGCCCTTTCGAACTTACCCGCACTTCTTTCAACAAAGTAGTAGTTTCTGCCTTTCTGCTCTCTTTCGATCTTTTTTTCTCCAGTGATCTTCAGAATATTCTCTTCAACCGTTATCTTGATGTCTTTTCTGTCCAGACCCGGTATTTCTGCTTCCACCACCACTTCGTTGTCTGTCTCATACACGTCCATGTCCGGCGCAAGCATTTCCCCGGAAGATCTGATCTCAGTTCTGAAGAAGTCATCGAAGAGTCTGTCAATCTCTCTCTGGAGTTCCCTAAACGGTCTAAAAATGTCTTCTCTTCTTCCTAAAAGCATCGTATCACCCCCCCTCTTCACTGATTTGTGGCTTCTCCTCCCGTTGCAGACTTGTAGAGGTATTCTCCTATCTTCATGCTCTCCCTCTGGAGATCATCGAAGAGCATTTTCACTTTTGGTATATCGTTCCTGTTGATAGCATCTCTGAGCTCTTTGATCATGTCTTCGAGCCTGGACTTGAGATCTGCTGGTATTTTGTCTCCGTGCTCTTTAAGAGTTTTTTCCACACTGTAGGCGAGGTCGTCTGCTCTGTTTTTGAGCTCGATCTCTTCTTTGAGGCGTTTGTCTTGTTCCTCGTATCTTTTCGCGTCTTCTATCATTCTCTTTATCTCATCTTCAGAAAGCTTGTGTCTTCCAGTTACCACCATGGACTGTTCCCTTCCAGAACCAAGATCTTTTGCGGAGACATGAACGATTCCATCACTGTCTATATCGAACGCGACTTCTATCTGAGGAACTCCTCTTGGCGCTGGTGGGATTCCGACGAGTTTGAAGCTTCCAAGGAAGATATTCTCCCTTGCTATTGGTCTTTCACCCTGGTAAACTCTGATTTCCACCTCGGTCTGTCCGTCTTCAACGGTAGTGAAGATCTTGCTCTTCCTCACAGGAATTTTCGTGTTTCTGGATATGATTGGCTCAAAGAGCCCTCCTTTTACCTCTATTCCGAGTGTGAGCGGCGTCACATCCACGAGGACAATATCCCTTCCTTTCGCACCCTCGGTTCCTGCAAGGATGGCCGCCTGAATCGCTGCTCCGATGGCGACAGCCTCGTCCGGGTTTACACTCTTGTTCGGCTCCTTCCCGAAGAACTCCTTTATGAATCTTTGCACCATCGGAACTCTGGTCATACCACCCACGAGTATGATTTCGTCTATATCCTGTGGTGAAAGTTTTGCATCGTTCAATGCCTGTTCTATTGGTCCTCTCGTCATCTCAACGAGATCTTTGGTCAGTGATTCAAAGAGACTTCTGGTGATTCTCATCTCAAGATGGAGTGGCTGTCCACTCGGTGAAACTGCTATGAACGGAAGACTCACATCCGTTTCCATCTTCGTTGAGAGTTCTATCTTAGCCTTCTCGGCGGCGTCCCTCAGTCTCTGGAGCGCTTGCCTGTCTTCCCTGAGATCTATCCCATGCTGTTTCTTGAACTCTTCTGCCATCCACTCGATGAGCCTCTGATCGAAATCATCTCCACCGAGGTGGTTGTTACCGGATGTTGCGATGACCTCGATCACACCATCTCCAATTTCGAGGATGGACACGTCGAAAGTACCACCACCGAGGTCGTAGACCAGAACTTTTTGCTCTTTCCCACTCTTGTCCAGTCCGTAAGCGAGTGCTGCTGCCGTCGGTTCGTTGATGATTCTCAACACATCGAGCTCGGCTATGATCCCCGCTTCCTTGGTTGCCTGCCTCTGAGCGTCGTTAAAATAAGCGGGACAGGTAATGACTGCCCTTCTTATCTCGCCGCCCAGGTAAGCTTCAGCGTCTTTTTTGAGCTTCTTCAAAATGAAAGCACTGATTTCCTGGGGTGTGTATTCCTTGTCATCTATTCTGACCTTGTAATCAGTACCCATTTTTCTCTTTATGGACTTTATCGTCCTTTCAGGATTGAGAATCATTTGCCTCTTCGCGGGCTCTCCCACGAGGATCTCTCCACTCTTCGTGAAGGCAACCACAGAAGGAGTTATTCTGCTTCCCTCCGCGTTGGGAATTACTTCAACTGAGCCATCCGGTTTCATCCAGGCAATAACAGAATTTGTTGTTCCAAGGTCTATACCAACAACAAATTCTTTCTTTTCAGCCATCGTTCCACCTCCTCAATTTCTTTCTCCGTGAGAAATTATAGAAAGCCCAGGATGGTATGTCAAGAGATCGGTGAATAATTCGCTAACCCACAAATTCCATTTATCATCGGATAAATTCTGACCATAATGTATATGAAATTATATTGTATAGCAAACGAAATCTATGAATGATAATACGTTTTCCTTCAGGAGATAAGCTATAATTAAACCTGTCGGGGAGGGATCCAAATGAAGTTGGCGGAAATATCATCGAAAAGACCCGTAACAATCTTGATGCTATTAACTGCCATAGTCTTTCTTGGATTCATCTCTTTTCAGCATCTCAAACTGGATCTTCTTCCACAAATTGAGTATCCTTACGCAGTTGTCCTAACCACTTACATGGGCGCGGGAGCGGAAGAGGTGGAAGAACTCGTAACCTCTCCTCTTGAAAAGCATATCTCATCCACACCAGGAGTTAGAAGGTTCACCTCCATATCTATGGATTCTGTTTCCTTTATCCTCGCGGAATTCGACTGGAATGTGAAGACGGCTGACGCTGTGGGAAGATTGTCTAGGTATGTAAATCTCGCTTCTCGGGAACTCCCGGAGGAAGCAAAACCGGTGGTTGTGGAATTCGATCCCTCTCTGCTCCCGGTGTATGCTTTTTCAACGGAAGAAGATTACGAAGAGGTCGTCTCGAAGATCAGAAGACTTCCAGATGTCGCTAGCGTTGAAGTAATGGGAGAACCAAAGAAGATCGTTGAAATCATTCTGGACCACGATAAGATAAAGAAGCTCGATGTTGATCCCTCATTGATAGAAACCATTCTCTCGGGAAACCTCGTCTACCCGTTCGGTTATGTGAGGGATTCAGAGGGAAACATCTACCCTGTTTCCATCGATGGACGTTTTGAGAATCTCGATGATCTGAAGAACACTATCGTGGGCTTCAGAGGAGTAAAATATCAGTCTCTGCTTCGAGGTGAAGTACCGAAACTCCTGATTCCTGTTCGTTTGAAGAACATTGCAGAGGTGAAGATAGTAGAAGAAAATGTGCAAGGAGAGGTCAGGGTCAACGGAAAGAAGGCATCACTCATCGCTATTTACAAAAGAAGCGGTGCAAACACTGTCAAAACAGTTCGTGAAATAAAGAAAATACTGAGTGATTCCAAAATAGAGTACGTGGAAGCCATGAACCAGGCTTACTATACTGAAAGAGCCATTGACAACCTGCTTAAGAATTTGTTTTATGGATTCATAGCAGCATTTGTGGTAGTTCTGATCTTCCTGAAAGACATCACTTCCACGCTCGTTACTTCCTTTTCCATACCGCTCTCTCTCACCGTCACTTTCGTCTTTCTGTACGCGTTCGGAATAAATCTTGACACACTGACCCTTGGTGGACTCATCATGGCACTGGGAATGCTGGTGGACAATTCTGTCGTTGTCTTCGAAAACATATACCGCCACCGATCTTTAGGGAAGGATATTCCCGATGCCGCTCGAGAGGGAGCAGGAGAAGTATGGGTTGCCATTCTGGCCTCCACTCTCACCACCGTTTCTGTGTTCTTACCCATCGTGTTCTTTACAGGGTTTGTAGTGAGGTTGTTCAAGTACTTTGCCCTTGCCTTCGCCCTTGCCCTTTCTTCTTCTCTTTTCGTTTCAACCGTCATCGTTCCAGCCGGTACGCGATGGATAAAACCAAGAAAGGGAAGAATCACCGAAAAACTTCAGAGGTCTTATCGAAGGGTCCTGGAATGGTGCATGAATAAGAAGGGATTGGTTCTCACTGTGGCATTTACTCTGGTTATCATCTCCGTGGTGTTTCTCCTGTCAAAACCCATGGGATTTCTTCCTTCTTTCCAGACAAACCTCGTGGTGATAGATGTGAAACTGCCACCTCAGACTTCCTATGAGAAAACGTCTGAAGCAGTTCAGAAAATAGAGAAATACCTGAACGGGCACAGATCCACCTACAACATCTCTTCTTTCTACTCGGAAGTGGGAGTAACCAGTGAGTACTCCCAGATAATGGGTCGGGGGCAGAACGAAGCAAGGATAATGGTGAATCTGAGAGGGAGCAGAAGAGAATTCGCGAGAAACAGAGAGAAACTGAGGAGAGAAATCATGTCTCTGAATATACCAAATGCAAAGTTAGAGGTTCTGGAACAGTCCCAGCAAATATACGAAGTTCTGGGTTATCCGATAACAGTTGAGATAAGAGGAGAGAATCTCTCTCTCATTCAGAAGAAAGCCAAAGAGATATTTGAACGCTTGAAGAGTCTTCCAGAGGTCAAGAAAATCCAGATCCGAAACTCTTACGAGAAAAGTGTGATGCACGTGAAAATAGACAGAAACAAGTCCCTCATGAGTGGCGTAGTGGCGGGTCAGGTTTTTCTGGACCTGCAAACCTACATGCTTGGAAAGAACATAGGAACTTTGAGAACAAACCAGGGAACATTGCCGATCGTTCTTAAGAAAGCGGAAACTGTATCTCTAGAGGATCTACCCAAAACACCACTGGAGGGATTGAAAGGCGAAGTTCCCCTCGGAGCCATCGCAACCGTCTCTCAAAAAACCGTTCCCTCAGTGATAGATCACTCCGACGGCGAGCGAGTCGTTTACGTGGATTTGGTAAGTATAGAAGGTACGATAGGTGATGTCGCAAAGAAAGTGGAGAAAACTTTGGATGGAATGAATCTTTCGGGTGTTAAAGTGAACATCTCAGGACAGAAAGAATTCATGGATGAAGCTTTCTCGGAACTTCGGTCTGTAATCTGTATAGCAATTGCTCTCGTTTACATGATCCTTGCTGCCCAGTTTGAATCCTTCATACTTCCGTTCGTCATATTCTTCACAATTCCTTTCGCGGTCGTTGGGATTGCTTTCGCTGTACTTGTGAACGGGTATTCTCTTAATGTCCCCGTTCTTGTGGGTTTTTTGACTCTTTCAGGAACGGTTGTAAACAACGCCATCGTGATGCTAACGAGGATAGAACAGATAAGAAAAGAAAAGAGCCTTCTGGAATCCACCCTGGAAGGGGCTCAGAGCAGGTTGAGACCTATTCTGATGACCACCTTCACCACCATCGTGGCATTGCTTCCCACTGCGTTGAGTCAGGGGGAGGGTGCAGAAATAGAATCACCCATTTCATGGGTTGTGATCTTTGGCATGTTGATCTCCATGTTGTTCACACTGTTCGTAATACCGGTGATCTACACCCTCGTGAGAGAGAAGATCAGAGTATAGACGATAGTTTTTCCACAATCTTCTCGCAGCTTTCCGGGTCTCGCACTGCAACGAATATGGTGTCGTCTCCCGCTAACGTTCCCACGATCTCGTTTATGTCGAGTCTGTCGATGACACGAGCGATTCCACTAGCGGTTCCTGGTATCGTCTTTATGACTATGAGGTTCCCAGCTCTGTCTATGCTTTCAACGAAAGACTTGAAGTTTCTCTTCAATTCCTTCCAGGGATCGATCACCGGTGTTTCATCCAGCAAACGATAGACATAGTTGCCGCTCTCGTCCATTATTTTCACCGCTCCTATTTCTTTCAGATCTCGAGCGATGGTGGGCTGAACAGCCTTTATACCATATTTTTTCAACTCCTCGACGATTTGAAACTGGTTGCTTATTCTTTTTTCGTGTATGATCTTCTTTATGAGTTCCTGTCTCCTTTTTTTCGATACCTTCAAGGAAAACACCTCCATTCTTTGAATTGAAAACACATACAATTATACAGCATAAATATAACAGAAGCGGAAGAAAAATTCATTTGTTATTGTGTTTGTAACCAAGAAGTGATATGATTGTTTATCAATCGATACTAATGATTGCTAATATATTTTCCAAGGGGTGAGAAGATGATTAGAAGGGTCAAAACTGGTATCCCGGGGATGGACGAGATTCTCCATGGGGGAATTCCGGAAAGAAACATTGTCCTCATCTCTGGAGGACCTGGTACCGGAAAGACGATCTTTTCACAACAGTTCATATGGAACGGGCTCCAGCTAGGAGAGCCTGCCATCTATGTTGCCCTCGAAGAACATCCAGTACAGGTGAAAAAGAACATGGAAGTCTTCGGTTGGAACATTGATTCCTTTGAAAAGGAAGGTAAATTTGCCATAGTGGATGCATTCACAGGTGGAATCGGTGAATATGCGGAGAAAGAAAAGTACGTGGTGAAAGACATAGACGACGTCAGAGAGCTCGCCGAGGTATTGAAGAGGGCAATAAGAGATACACAGGCCAAAAGGGTGGTGATTGATTCCGTTACAACTCTCTACATAACGAAACCAGTGATGGCAAGAAGCATCGTATTCCAGCTCAAAAGGATCCTCTCAGGACTCGGTTGTACTTCACTCTTTGTGAGTCAGGTGTCGGTAACGGAAAAGGGTTTTGGTGGACCTGGTGTCGAACACGGGGTGGATGGTATCATCAGGCTAGATCTCGACGAAATAGACGGCGAACTCAGAAGAAGCCTGATCATTTGGAAGATGAGGGGAACATCTCACTCGATGAAAAGGCATCCGTTCGAAATAACTGACAGAGGTATCGTCATACATCCTTCGGAGGGGGGCGAAGAGAAATGAAACTCAACTTCAATCCGGTGACGAAAGAGGAAATCCACCGGCTCGAAACAGCTCTGCTCGTTGGTACCCTCTTCAGGAAGGAAGTACTGGAGGAAGTCAGAAATTCTTCTGAGAGGCTCACTTGGGTGGACAGTCTGGCAGTTGCAGCGGGGGCTCTTGCGAGAGCAAAAGCCGGTATGACCGCTTCTGAGATCGCTGAAGAGCTTGGAAGAACGGAGACAACCATCAGAGAACATGTAAAAGGCGAAACCAAGGCTGGAAAACTGGTGAACGAGACCTATGAACTTTTAAAAGAAGGAAAACTGAGTGTAGAGGGGTTGATAGGTGAAGATGTTACGACAACCACTACCACGAGCGATGAAAAACTTAAGGAGATCAAGAAAGAACTCGAGGAAGTGAAACGAAAGCTGGAGAGTGTCATTCAAAAACTCTGAGGCGGGGATTCACTCCCCGCCTTTTGTGAAGAGAAGCACCACAAACCCTCCCGTGGCGATCACTATCCCAAGAGTTGAAAACATGAGTAAATATGATTTCTCTGCGAGCATCCCTGCCAAAAACGGACCCAAAGTGGCACCAAGGAACCTCGCTGAACTCAAAAGGCCAAGAGCCTGTCCTCTTTGCAAGTAGTGAAACTTTCTTCCGAGGAAGTTGCTCGTTCCATTTATGAAGGCTCCAAAGCTCATGCCAAGTGCGATGTAAGATACTACAGGTGCCCAGTTTTTTGGTATCATCATGAGAAGCGGCGTCAACGAGGACATGAAGATCCCTAAAACAGCAATTGCTCTTGGGCTTGTTTTCTCCACCAACCTGCCGAAAAGGAAATGGGAAGGAATCTGTACAAGGGGATTGACAGCAGTCACAAAGCCTATTGTAGACGCACTGTATTTGAATGTATCACTAAGGTAGACTGCTATCAGAGACATAGAGCCGGAAGTTCCCATTTGCCTTAAAAAACTTCCAAGGTAAATCGCCCAGGTGCCACCTTCAAGAAGCTGTTTTCTGAAATGCAGATTTTTAACTTTTCGTTCCACTCTTTCCTCCTTTATCATGAGTGCCGGTATAACGGCTGTTGCTATGACGATCGAGAAAAACACGAAGGCGAATCTCAAATCAACGAACATGAGCAGAAATCCGATGGACAACCTACTCAAAAGCATTCCGAGTGAATTCGAAGAGTTGTACAACGAAAAACCAAGTGACATCCTCTTTCTGTTACTGCTGAGCGCCATGGCCGCGGGAGGATACATCCCGTTGAAAAACGCTATCACCGCGGATAACATCAAAATGGCAAGAGGACTTTCCTCAACGGCGTAGAGAGGATAGAAAACGGACGCCAGCGCAAGGCTCGCGATGAGAAACGGCTTCCTCTTTCCCAGTCCATCAGATACTTTTCCCCAGAAAAGATTAGAGAAGGTGTTCACAGCGCCCCTGAGACTGGAGAGAAACCCTATTAAAAAGAGAGCTGCGCCCAACTCCTTCATACGAAGCTGTATGAGAAGATTGAAGCTCATGGTACCCATAGATCTGAGGATGTTGGAGAGAAAGAGCATTTCTCTTCCTCCTGCACAATAGAACAATAGTTCGTTGTTAGAACTATTTTATCATGAGTTGGAAGACATCAAATATCAAGCGCAACCCTCTTCAATCAGTACCGCTCGTTGTAGAACTTGCAGTGTTCCCTCAAAAAGCACTCTTCACACTTTGGGTTTACAGGCCTGCATATTCTTCTTCCAAACTCTACCATAGAACCGTTTATCGGTCCCCAAAGCTCCTCTGGAAGAAGTTTTTTCAGTTCTTTTTCTGTTTCTTCTGGTGTCTTCGTTTTCACCCAACCCAGTCTGTTGCTGATCCTGTGGACGTGCGTATCCACGGCGAGGGCAGGTTTTTTAAAGCCAACCCAGAGCACTATGTTCGCTGTTTTTCTTCCAACACCAGGTAGTTTCAACAACTCTTCCAGTGTGTTCGGCACCTTTCCTTCGTACTTTTCTATGATGATCTTCGATATCTCCACTATTCTTTCTGCCTTCTGTCTGTACATACCCGACTCTTTTATCAAATCGTAAAGGTTCTCGGGTCTTGCCTTTGCCAGTTCTCTCGGCGATCTGTATATTCTGAAGAGCTTGTTTGCTGCTTTTTCAGTGTTCTCATCACGAGTTCTCTGACTCAGGACTGTTGCGATCAAGACTCTGAATGGGTCTTTCTCTTTGTGATCCCTTGGGAAATGTTTTATGATCTCTTTTGCAATCTTTTCTATCAAACTACCACCTCACAGATCTTCCAGAAGGGATCTGTAGGCGTTGTAAGTTTCTAACAGATCTGCTTTCGAGGAAATTTCAAATGGAGAATGCATACCAAGAAGCGCAGGTCCCATATCGATCACGTCTGTTCCTCTTTCCGCGAAGAACTTCGCGATCGTTCCCCCACCACCCTGATCAACCTTTCCGAGTGTTGCCACTTGCCAGATGACATCACGTTCGTTGAGAACCCTTCTTACGCGTGCCACGAACTCGGCGTGGGCGTCGTTCGTGGAATACTTTCCTCGGGCACCCGTGTACTTGACAAGAGCCACACCGTATCCAAGCCTGGGTGCATTGTGAAGATCGTGAACGTCCTTGTAAGGAGGATCCACCGCAGCACACACATCAGCGGAGATTACAGAGGATTTTTCCAGCACTTCATCGAGCGCGAACTCCGAGTCTTTTGCCCCCTGCATCTTCAGGATCTGTCTGAGAACTCTCAGATAAAATCTTGCCTTTGCACCGGTGTTCCCATCGCTTCCTATCTCCTCCTTATCGAAAAAGATCACACCGATAGATTTTTTTGGACTTGCCGACAAAAGCGCTCGAAGTGCCGTATAGGCACATATTCTATCGTCCTGTCCGTAGGCTCCTATGAGACTCCTGTCCACCCCCACTTCCCTTGGTGGGAAAGCAGGAACTACCTCTATCTCACCGCTCACAAAGTCCTCCTCTGAGATACCGTACATCTCGTTCAGAATTTTCAAGACGTTCGTTTTCACTGCCTCTTTCTCTTCTTCACTGAGAGGAATAGTACCAGCTATGAGCACAAGGTTTTCTCCTTTGAATTTCTCAGAGACCTTCGCGTCCTCTTTGTCTAGATGAGGCAAAAGGTCTGGTATCGTGAAGACGGGATCCTCCGGTTTGTTCCCCATGTGTATCTCTACCTCCGTTCCATCTCCTCTGAAGAGCACCCCGTGTATTTCGAGAGGTATACTGAACCATTGATACTTCTTTATTCCGCCGTAATAGTGAGTTTTAAAGAGGGCTATCTGCTCATCCTCTACTAAGGGACTCGGTTTGAGATCCAACCTGGGAGCGTCAATGTGGGCTACCACCAGGTTCAATCCCTTTCTCAGATCATCCACCACTCTGAAGGCGGCTATCGCTTTCCCTCTGTTTACCGCGTAGACTGCCATGTCCACAGGGTCTCCAGCAAAATCCTCCAGAGAGACAAACCCCTCTCTTTCCAGGATTTCCCTGATCTCTTTCACAGCGAGCCGTTCGGTCTTCGCTTTTCCGATGAATTCCATGTACTTTCTGGCAAAGGACTCTATCTCCTCTCGGCTTCTGTGCTGCCATACGCTTTTTCTTTCCATCTTCATTCAAACCACCTCCGTACCATAGGGTTGAACACGAACTCCTTCGAAGATCCATCCTTCACTTGAGAGATTGTGAAACACCTTGAGCGAACGCTCATCATCGAACAGCCGATACATCAGGAACTTTTCTTCCACATGTAAGAACTTGATACTTGCTCTATCCAGCCAGGGATTTTCTCTCCTGAAACTCGCCCATCTTGCGACGTGGGATAATACAGAATCTGGGTCTTTTTTTTGATACTCAACCGACACTCCCGAGAAAGGTCCGTTGTACGCGGGCCACTTCCAGAAAGTTTGCCCCATGGTGCACATATTTTCACTCCAGGGGAACGGGTCTAAAACTACCTCTGTGTTCGGCTTTCGATAGACTCCTTTCATTCCGAGTTCATCACCGTAGAAGATCAGCGGGACTCCTGGTAGCGTGAAAAGAATAGAAAAAGAAAGTTTCACCTTTTCCCTGCTCAGGCCATTTTCGAAGCTGGCGAGCCGCGACATATCGTGATTCGAGGTAAAGTTGACGGGAATGTAGCTCTTCCCAATCAAAGCTCTTTCGATCGACTCGATCAGCATTCTGGTATTTTCTTTCCAGACGGCTTCCTTTATACAGTGCGATGTGTCGAAATTGAGCATATAACCAAAGATTTTGCCGTGTTCATCCACTATCCTGGTTTCTGCCCAGATCTCTGCAAGAAAGATTCCTTCTATATCGGAGAGAAAATATTGCCAGAAACGAACATTTTGCTCCAGTGAATCTCTCATATGTTTTGCCGCATCGAATCTGAAACCATCAACCCCCAGACTCAAAAGGTACCGAACCAGCTCTTTCATCTCTCCCAGTACTTGAGGATTGTCGTAGTTCAGATCAGGAGAAAAAGGCCCGAAGAGACCTCTGTAGAATCTCCCATCATCCAGAGGATGCCAGATTTTCTCTCCGTTCCATTCCCTTTTTTCGTTGAGATCGGTCTTTCCGGTGGCCCACACGTAGTAATCTCTGTAGTGCGGGTCACCTTTCAGAGCCTTCTGAAACCACACATGCAGGAGACTGGTGTGATGAATGGGAAGATCTAGAACGACTTTTATATCGCTGCCGTGGAACGCTTCGATCATCTCTCTGAAGTCCTTTTCGTTTCCATACTCGGCTTTGAAGGAATAAAAATCCACCACATCGTACCCGTGAAAAGATATAGAAGAAAAAATGGGCATGAGCCATACAAAGTCAACCCCCAGTTCTTTCAAATAAGTAATCGCATTTTTCAATCCTTTGAAATCTCCCAGCCCGTCGAAGTTTCCATCTCTAAAAGATCTCACATAGATCTGATAGCCTATCATTTTTCCAACCTCCTAGGTTGCACAAGGATCGTCTTGTAATTCGTGTATATGACCATACCGGGTTTGAAACCTTTCGGTTTCCTCACGTACTTTATGAAGGTGTAATCCACCAGCACTTTCCCAGAATCTTTTCCCCTTGAGTAACCGGCCGCTAGACTCGCAGCGTACTCTATCACCTCCTGGGGGACGTTCTTTCCCTCTGTCTTCACAACCACGTGAGCACCCGGCATTTCGTGGGCGTGAAACCAGAGGTCTTCTTTCGAAGAGTTCCTCACGAGTTCATCGTTCTGTTTGTTGTTTCTTCCTACGAGTATCTTAAAGCCCATGTATTCAGTCTCTCTGAATCGGGATCTCCTCTCCTTCTTTCTCTCCTTCTTTTCTTTCAGAAGCCCAAACTCCCTCATCTCTTCTTCTATTTCTTCGAGCGATTCCATGTCTTCTGCGTCTTCTATGGTCTGCCACAGCTGGTAGAGGTAGTCTTTTTCCCCTTGGATCTCCTGAAGTCTTTTCCCAACCTGCTCTTTCTTCCTCTGAAGCTTCTTGTAGATGTTGTAGTACTTTTGAGCCGTCTGGGAGGGATCTTCCCCAACGTCGACCAATACTTTTTTGCCAGTTTCCCAGTCTACAAGCTCCACTTTCCCCGACCTCTCTTTGATGTTCCAGAGGTTTTGAACGATGAGATCCCCGATCCTTTTGTATTTCTTTGCCTCCTCCACATCAGAAAGCTCCGCCAAGAGCCTTTCTTCCAGATCTTCAAGGTCCTCGATCTTTCTCATCACGATTTTCGAGAGACGATGTTTCATGTTCTCGAACGTGGACTTTTTCTCCTTCCAGCTCACAAATTCGTTGAGTCCTTCAGATGCACTCTCGAAGTACCTCTCCTTTAAACCCAGCATGGTGAACCTGAACGCCGAAATTTCTACAGGATATGCCTTCTCGTAGTAAACAAACACGCCGGGACTTTCCAGTTCTGCCCTCACATCCTCCAAAACCTTGAGCACCTTTTCCCTGTCAACTGCCTCCCAGGGAGTGTCTGGGTCGTTTCCACTTCGGTGCAGCAGCTCCTCCACAGATAGTGGTGAAAAACCCTCCAGTATTGAAAGAAGCACGTTTCGGGCTGTTTTGGAACTGCCGACTGGGAGTTCTTTCAGTTCAAACACGGAAGTTTTTCCCGACGGAAAGATCACAAATTCTTTCCCTGGAAGGATCTCCCTTTTTCTTGTCACTATCCTTCTGTGCGCGTCGACGATCTTTCCATCTTTCACGAGGATCATGTTCGAATGCATACCCATTATCTCAACGAAGAGCTCTTTTTGAACGTTTCCTTCTATTTCGTCGAATTTTTCGAACACAAACCGGACCGTCCTGTCCATACCAATCTGCTCCATCTTCAAAAGTTTCGCACCCTTCAACTCCTTCCTCAAAAGCATTGTAAAAGAAGAGGGCATCTTTTCCGATGCTTGTTCCTTTTTGGCAAGTGTAACGTGTGATACGTCCGGTTTCAAACACACCCGGATGGTACCACTACGAAACAGAAAATAGTAATCGACCGTTGTGGGCTGATAGATCTGTTTGAGATGCTCTCCTATCAGACCTTTCAGCTCGCGCACAACCTTGTAGAGAAGAACTCCATCCACTGGCACATCAATCGACCTCTATTCCGTATTTCTCTATGATCTCAAAGACTTTCCTTATGTCTTCCGCGTGCTCGTCATTCCCACCAGGCGTTTCCAGAATCCAGGGAACTCTCTGGATCTCTTTGAACGAGAAAAACACTGCGAAACCTTTCTCGCCTATGAACCCGCTTCCTATTCTCTCGTGCTTGTCTTTTGCCGCACCGAGGGGATATTTCGAATCGTTCAAGTGGATCATCCTGAGTCTTTCAAGACCAAAGAGGTTTTCGATTTCACTCAAAAGAGCTTCCACTCTCTCTTTCTCTGTTATGTCGTATCCAGAATCAAACCCATGGCACGTGTCGTACGTGATCGCCACTCTATCTTTTTGGTCAACAAGATCCCTTATTTTTCTCAGCTGCTCAAGTTTGTAACCGATGTTTCCACCCTTCTGGGAAACGTTCTCCAGGAGAATGATCACACCCTCCGTGTTGTTCAGCACCTCGTTTAACCCGCGTGCGATCCTGTCTATTCCCTCTTCTTCACCTGTTCCAAGGTGACTCCCAGGATGGATGTTCAAGTACTTTATACCCAACTTCCTGCAGATCTCCACTTCTATTTTCAACAGTTCTACAGATTTTTGCCAGATGTCTCCTTTGGGACTGGCAAGGTTTATGAGGTATCCGCAGTGACAGAAAGCGTTTTCCAAATCGATTCTGTGTCTTTTCATCTCTCTTTTGAATTTTGTGGCTACCTCGTCCGCGGGAAGCTTTGCCTTCCAGGATCTGGCGTTGTGAGGAAATATCTGGAAGGAGTTTCCTCCAATACTAACTGTATCTCCCGGTACTCTGTCAAACCCTTTCGAAATCGGCATGTGGGCGCCTATTTTTATCATTCTCTTTCCCCCTTTTCAATCACCCCCGTGGTATCATTCCTCCGGAGGTGAAAACATGTGGATCGTTGCTCTGATCGTTCTTGGCTTCACCATATATTCATTTTACACTTGGGCCTTTCTGATCCGCCACAGAAAGATCATCGGTTACATAGAAAGAGATGTCATGGAACTCGAGGAAAGAGAAAAGTTGTTCAGAAAAGAAGTGGAATCCGGCAACACCCTCGTTGAAGAAAAACACACCGAAATACTAAAACTGCTGAAGGAAGCAAAAGCAGAGTACAACTCAGAAGTTGAAAAGTTCAATCGAAAACTCTCTTCTTCGATATTCTTTTTGCCTACAAAACTTTTCGGAGAAAAACCTTTGGATAAGATGGACTAGATCTCTTTTTTTCGCTCTTTCCAGATTCTCTCTGCCTCTTCCAAAGAGATCTTTCTGTCCCAAAACAACCATGGTTTTCTGTGAGAGACCTTTTCCACGACCCTCTGAATAGCCCTCTTTAGATCCACTCCGTGATCTCTTTCTGCAACGGCTCCCACGAGAAAAGCATCGTAAATCAAATCTCCTATCTCTTCCTCGAGGTTAGTCAGGTCCTTTCTCTTTATCGCTTCTTTCACTTCCTCGACCTCGGATGTGAGTGCATCGAGAAGGGACTCGATGTTCTGCTTTTCGAGCCAGGGACATTTTTTCAAACTTCTCTCGATGATATCGATGAGTTTTTCTACCATTTCATCAACTCCTTTAAACCTTCAATGAGCTTTCTGTCGTCTTCATAACTCTTTCTTTTATGGTCAGGTATCCACCTACTATCATCCCATTTGCACCTGCAAAAAAGGCAAGCGCTTGAAAATCTCTAAAATCTTCTCTGTCCACTACGATCTTTATCGCCGTTCTTTCACCGAGAACAATTCTAAATATCGCTATTGTTCGAATTCTCTCCACGATACTGAGTTTTGGAAAGTTTTAGGGACTTCCTTTTATCGGTATAAGAAAATTGATGGGAACAGAATCTACCTTCATGTCTTTCAGAATTTTTGCCAGCTCCAGTCATTCTTCGGAACTTTCTCTCAGGCCGAATATTCCTCCGCTACAAACCTCTAGTCCAGCATCCTTTGCATTTCCACGGTCCTCATCCTATTGTGAAAAGAGTGGGCAGTGCAAATATTTCAAAAAAACTTGGGGAAGATTCTAAATTGTGGTGATATCTGTCGAGTCCATGATTTCTGAAGTACCTAAGCTCGTCTTTTTCAAGAGTTCCCAAAGACGCGCAAATTTTCAAAAACATCAGCCACTCTGGACACATCTTTTTTTGTGAGCCTTCTTCCGGACGTGACGATACCGAATCTAACGACACTCACCTTCTCTGATTCTTTTGCCTTCATGAGAACGCTTCCTTTATCCAATCACACTGGTGTCGTACAGAGAACTCTGAGCATAGAACCTACAGTCCTGATCACAGATGCCAGATTTTGCATTTACAATACCACAGAGGTTCATTTTGGCATTGCTAACAATCTTGTTGGTTCCAAGTATTGGTTCCCTCGTACCCATGCTCAAAACTTCTTTCAAAATCTTCAACCTCCTGTATTGAAAAAGTCCTATAATAATTATAGATCTTATTAATGCTCACGATCACAAGACAAACTAAAAAAAGGAGGTGATCATATGAAGATCGGTTTCCTCAGTAGATGGGGTGCAACCTGTGGTGTGGGAATGCACGCAGAGATACTTGCACGAGTATTCATCAACATGGGACACGAAGTGGTGGTTTTTGCTCCAACCGAGGAAAGTGCCAAAAAGGAAGTTAAGTACTACAAGAGAACAGAGGCTCAGGACCCGGAGTTCGTGAAGAGGGAAATCTACACAGAAGTGGACAATGTGACCGAAGAAGGTTGGGTGAAAGAAGAAGAGATTTTGAAAGAAGACCTGGACCTGCTCATAATAGAGACCTTCTGGAGAATCCCCGTGAAACCTCTCTCCAGCCTCATAGAAAAGCTGAAAATTCCCGTTATCTCTGTTTTTCATGAAGCGAACATCTTCAGGGCAAAAGAGATTGTAAAACTGCCCTGCGACAAAATCGTTGTGTTTGATAGAAGGTTCTACGATGAGATCCTCGAATTTTACGGTATCCCCAGAGAAAAAGTGGAAGTGATCAGTTATCCTGTGATGAAACCCTATGAGGTAGAACCCGAAAGACCCATCGGTGAGGACAAATTCCTGTTTTTCTCCTTCGGAAGACAGCCCACTGAAGAGTACTGTGATTTCCTGAACGCTCTGAAAAAGTTGAGAAAGAAATTCTCCAGCGTGCATTATTGGATTGTCAGATCCGACGGTAGGATAGATTACGAAGCAGAATGGATCACACAGTGGCAAAAAAGACCCACTGTTGAGAAGCTATACAGCTATTTGAAAGGATCGAACGTACACCTGCTCCCAAAAGGAAACACTCCAAACGTTGTGGTCTCATCCACTCTTTATCAGGTTATAGCGAGTGAAACTCCCATAGTCATAAGGGACAGCAGGTTCGTTGAAACTATTCAAACGGACGCTTACGGTTTTGGCCCCATTGTGAAATACAAAAATGTTCACGATCTGGTACACAAGCTGGAACTTTTGATTCTAGACGAAGACCTGATAGAAGACATAAAGAAAGAAGTGAGAACTTTTGTGGAAAAGTACAGCGGGGACAAGATTGCTCAAGAATTCCTGAACCTTGCGAAATCCATCACCAAGTGAGGGGACACCCCCTCACTTTTTCACCAGGACTTTCAACGCTTTCGGTACGATGGAAAAAGTCACTTTCTTTGTCCAGAAAGACTCTCCATCCAGTTCAACCGGTTCACTCTTCTGAAACTCCACCACCACTCTTTTCGCCTGGTATCCCTCTACACCTGGATGTTCCAGAAGCGTTCCGTTGAACACCCTGTACAAGTTCGCCAGGATTCTGAGTTTTCCTATGTCGTTTATCACGGTAACGGCGAGGAGCCCGTCGTCTGGAACTGCGTGGGGAAGCTGATTCATACCTCCACCGTTGTACTTGCAGATTCCAACGTTCATGGAAAAGATCTTCTTTTTCCACACTCTTCCATCGATTTGTATCCTCGCAGCAGGTGGTTTGTACTTGATAATGGAAGAGAATATTCTTGAAAAGTAAGAAACACGATTTTTCCTTCGGAGCAAGTTCGTTCTGTATGTTACAAAACCATCGAAAAAGAGCCCAGCAACGTTGACGAACGCCCGTTTCTTTATCTCCCTACTGGACGTTTCGTACTCGGTAATTCCCAGGTCCTGAACGAACACCTTTCCTTCTTTCAAAGTCTTGATCGCTTCTTCAATCCCCAGAGGAACACCGGTAGTTCGTGCCCAGTCCTTTCCACTGCCGAACGGAATCCAGCCGAACGTAACCTCTCCAAGATTGAATCCACCCAGAAAGACTCCGTTCACCACCTCGTTCACCGTACCGTCGCCACCAAACGCCACGATCTCTCTATAGCCTTCTTCGAAAGCCTTCTTCGAAAGCTCTATCGCATGACCTGGCCTTTTTGTAAAGGCGATTTTGTACTCTATTCTATATTTCTCCAGAAGATCTTTCACTCTCTCCCAAAGTCTTCCAGCCTTCCCACTGTTTGCAGCCGGGTTGTAGATCAGAAACACCACGTTCTAACTCCTTCCAACAAGGGCCAGTATTATGGACACCGCGAAGGAGGTAAGACTCACAGAGAGGAACTGCCATCCTTTTTTATCGTAGAATTTTTTCCTTTGACTCTGCTTCCTTTTGATGGCTCGCGTCCCAAGATCAAAAAAGACGATCGAAACAAAAAGAGCTCCAAACCCTGTGAAGAAAAAAAGATCTGAGACGAGTCTCAACTTTCCACCTCCGTGGGAGATATTCTGTCATCCTACTTTCTTTACCTCATATCCTTTTGCAATGAGAACCCTTTCGATTTCCCCGACGTGTTTTTCATCGACCGTTTCGAGTTCGAGCTCTATCTTGGCGAAGCCAATAGGAACGTCCTTCGCGGAGCGGTTATGAAAAACAGAAAGCACATTTGCCCCAAGTTCAGCAATGATTCCGAGTAACTCTTTCAATGCACCAGGCCTGTCCATCACGAACGTTTCTATGAACGCCTTCCTTCCACTCTTTACAAGCCCTTTGTTTATAATCCGATCGATCATGTTCACATCTATATTTCCTCCGCTTATGACGACCACCACTTTCTTTCCTCTCACATCCAGTTTGTTCAAAAGCGCTGCCACCCCCACTGCACCCGCTCCTTCAGCCACCACCTTTGCCTGTTCCAAAAGAAACAGAATAGCGTCTGCTATCTCTTCCTCACTCACCGTGACCATCTCATCGACATACTTTTTTACGATCTCAAGTGTCAACTCCCCTGGTTTTTTCACGGCTATTCCGTCGGCGAGTGTGGGTTTTCCTTCTATTCTTTCTGTCCTTCCTTTTCTCAGAGAAGCAACCATGGAGGGCATGTTCTCCGCTTGAACACCTATTATTCGAGCATTCGGGTTCATGGACTTGATTGCAATGGAAACCCCGGAGATTAGACCACCTCCACCCACCGGCACAACGACCATTTCCACGTCGGATAGGTCTTCCATTATTTCAAGACCTATGGTTCCCTGTCCCGCTATAACGTAAGGGTCATTGAACGGATGAACGAAAACCGCACCTGTTTTCTCCTGTATTCTCAACGCCGCCTCGTACGCCTCATCAAACACGTTTCCCTCCAGAATCACCTGCGCTCCTAGATTTTTCGTTCTTGTGATCTTCGAAAGAGGAGCGTACCTCGGCATTACGATAGTTACAGGAATGCCAAAAGTTTTGGCAGCAAGCGCCACACCCTGAGCATGATTTCCAGCGGAAGCAGCGACAACCCCTTTTTTCTTGTCTTCCTCACTCAGATGGGCTATCTTGTTGTACGCGCCCCTTATTTTAAAAGCCCCAGTCTTTTGGAGATTCTCCATCTTCAGGTATATCTCCCCACCTGTGATCTCGCTCAGAACAGAACAATAGGTAAGGGCAGTTCTGTGAACAACATTTTTCAAAATTGCCTGGGCTTTTCTTATGTCTTCTATAGTAATCATGAAGCCACCCCCTTGACTGATTGAATTGTACAACACGGAAGTATCAAGTGGAACAAACGGGAAGCGATTATAAACCCTTCAGTATTCTTATCAACCTTCTTCTGACTCTTCCATCTTCTTCGCACTAGAAGGCAACAAAAGTGATGTTTGATGAATATGGCGTTTTTCTTCAGAAACTCCCGGAGAGTTTTTGTGTTTTTGTAGTAGAGTACCTCTTCTGCTGCCCTTTTGAATCTTTCTCTTTTGTGTACCACGCTATGTCGTTAAGGCAAGCAATTATCCCAGAAGGGTGAGGAATCTCTCGCAGCATCTTCAGTATTTTCCCATAACACTCCATCGCTTCCTCGATATTTCCTGTTCTTGCCATGTATTTTGCTTTCTAGTATAGATTAGTATATAAGCGTAAGAGGCTTTCTCCAAATAGTGAGCCTCTGGTTTTATTCTCCCTAAACATTCAAAAACATTGTGCAGATGCACGGAACAATAGTTTAGCAGGTTCCCAATAAATATGCTTCTGAGCTTCGGTGAGACGTTCTTTATTCTGCTGCGCAAGTGAGAGTAAAGTTTGATTCCTTTCTCATGCTTTTCTAAATATCCTACTGAACAATGGGAAAGTGGAAGCTGAAGGAACACATGAGGAGCCCCTGAAAAGGACTCCTGCCTACAAAGAGATTGTGAAGGAACAGGTTGAGACATAACATGAACGAACGAAAATTCACACTTTTTTCACAAAGGAAGATGTAAGATTTCATCAGCAAATATTTTGAAAAGGAGGTATTTACATGAAGAATCTTTTTGCAGCACTGGTTTTGTTAACTTCCGTGGTGGGTTTTTCGATTTCTCTGAACGATGCTCTTCAGACAGCACTCGCAAGCAGCACAGACTATCAGATCGCTCAAATCGATCTTGAGAAGACAACGATGGATTACGAAAAGGCCAAACTCGAAGCAACGAATAAGAGAGCAGAACTCTCTGCAGAACTCAGCTACTATAACAACCTTCAGAGTTACAGAAGTTCGTTGAAATCCACATACCAGGACATTCTTGGAAGAATCTTCGATTTCCTGACAGCCGAGATCTCTTACGAGATCGCTCAGCACAACTTCGAAAACGCTCGGGAGGATCACAGAGCGAATCAGGAGCTTTTCAAAAAGAATCTCATATCAGAGAACGATCTGAAAGAATCTGAACTCACCCTTGAGGAGGCCAGTAACAGTCTTCTCTCCGCTCAGAACGACCTTGAAGAAGCACGAAAAGACTACGAAGAACTCTTCAGTGTGGATGCAAGCGAGATAGAGCTTCCCCTGGTGGATTTCCACAGCCTTGTGAATGAAAACGAATACCTGAACAACCTCCTCTCCGTAAAGATCGCGGAGATAAACATGAAGATCGCAGAGTACGATCTCAACAACCTCTCCGCTGCCGCTTCGAAGTACGAAAAAAGAACAGCAGAACTAACCTATCAGAAAGCAAAGATGAACTACGAAAAAGCGCTGAAAGAGGCAAAGGATAACTATAGAAGCACCATGAATTCCCTGGAGGTTACTCTTTCGAATCTTAAAGTGCTGAAAGAAAGAGTGGGTCTCAACGAGAACATACTGAAAGATTACCAGGACAGATATGAAAAGGGTTTGATCTCGAAAAAAGAACTGAACACCCAGAAAATCTATCTTCTCAACACCAGAAAGAATTACCTGAGCACGCTTCAGAACTACTACATCACAATCGTGAACCTCCTTATCGATGCTGGAAAAGACATCTCCTTCTGAAGAAGGTGATAGAAAATGGAGAAATTCTTTCTGGTGTTTCTTTTCATACCCGTTTTCCTCGCAGGGAACGTGTTCGATTTGTTCGAAGAGAATCTGAATAACTCATCGAGTTACTGGTCCAGTGTGGAATCGTTCAAAGAGGCAGAAATTTCTTACAAACGGTACACGAGTTTCTGGAATCCAGAGGTATCTGTTTCACTTGGCGCAAACGGTATCACTATAACAGAAGAAGGAGTTCAGAATTTCTCCGTGCTCCCCACCATCAATTTTGTGAACATCTATGGATTCAAACTTGGACTTTCCTTTCCGATCTCGGTGAATACAAAAGACTGGTCATTCAACTTCAATGACACACAGTTGAGTATCTCAAAGAATCTCAAAGCAGATTACATGGTGAGCAGACTGAAGATGGAGGCAAATTACCTCTCCGCACGGTACTCTATGAGGTCCGTGAAGAACAGTATCTTCATCCAGACAGTTCAGGATGTATTCAACTGGTACTACTACACGAAGGAGATCGAGATTCTTTCACAAAAACTCCAGGTACTGAAAGAAAAACTCACCAAGACAGTGAACGAAGACGAAAAAGAATCTTTGGAAAAACAAATATTCTCTGTTGAACAAACCCTGAGGAACACAGAACTGAAACTCAAAACGATTCAAACAGAGAGCATAAATGAAGAAATCTACAGGGAGACAAAGAATCTTCTTGTGAACATCACCCTTCCAGCCACCATACTGGAATACAGAGAAGACCTGAAAGCGCTGGAAATTCAAAAGAGAGCAGAGGAAATTGAAAAAAGGACGTGGTTTCTGCCATATTTGCCAGATCTGACCTTTTCCTTCAACTACGATTTTGAAGAGAGCAACTGGTCGGTAGGTATCGGGTTTCAGGTTACCCTCTGGGACTTTGGAGAAAGGAAACTGGAGTCAGAGAAGAGAAAATCTCAGATTGCCTCGCTGGAATATCGAGAAAGGATGGAAGAGATAAACGATTCGATAAGCGAATTACTTGTCAACATCGAAAATCTTGAATCCCAGATGAAGCAAAAAGATATTGAGGTGAACGATCTCAGGGAGACTTATGAAACAAACAAACAGTTGTTCAAAAAGGGTTTTTTGAGCGAAGAAGATCTCATCCTTTCAGAACTCGATTACATGGAAGGAAAACTCGCTATGGAAAATTTCGAAAATTCTCTAATTCTGGAAAAATTGAAGTACATAAGCACCCTGGGATACGATCTTGAGAAATTTCTCAAGGAAGGTGATCGAAATTGAAGAAATGGATAGTACTGCTGATCATAGCGGTACTGGTGGTTCTGCTGATCGTTGTGATCTTTCTGAACAAAGCCAGCGCTCAGAGTGTCTCTGAAAAAACAGCTACTTCCACTCAACTTCCTGTCCATCTCACCTACACTGTGACGAGAGAAAACGAAATCGTTGAAATCGTGGGCCGTGTAACAGCCGATACCAGAAGAGTCGTTTCCAAGGTTTCTGGAGATGTTCTGGAACTCTATGTTAAAGAGGGAGATTACGTGCAGGCTGGCCAGAAAATTGCCAAAATAGACGACACGGACTATCAGATCGAGTATCTTTCCGCCTTGAACAACTACAAAACCTCACCTACTGAGATCAACCGTTTGAATCTGGAGAAGGCAAAAAAGAATCTTGAAAACACCACTGTGATTTCTCCAGTGAGTGGTGTGGTTCAGTCGGTTAACGTGTCTGAGGGAGACAGGGTTTCCGTGGGAACAGCCATCGTTGAAATCGTAGAAACGGCTACTCTGAGAGTGGAAGGGGCTATCGACGAATACGATCTAAAAAACGTCAAAGAAGGAATGAAAGCCGTTTTCACCTTTGAACAACTTGGACTCACTCTGACTGGACAAGTGAAGAGGATCAGTCCTGTTGCGGAAACGTCAGGTGGAGTTACAGTGATACCTGTTGAGTTTTCTTTCGATCAGACACCGCCCGAAATTGTAATCCCAGGGCTCACTTGTAACGTGGAGATCATCGTGAAGGAAGCAACCAGTTCTTTCCTCGTTCCCAGAGAAGCAGTCAGGCAGGACCAGAGCGGGTACTACGTAATGAAGCAAACACCTGAGGGACCCCAGAAGGTGTACGTGGAGATCGGAGAAGAAGTGAACGACAGAATAGAGATCAAAAAAGGAATCTCCGAAGGAGATGTCCTCCTTCTCATTCCATCCCAGCAGGAAATTCAAAGACTGAGAACAAGACAGGGACTTCCGATATTCAGTCCCAGAGGAGGACGAACAAGATGAAGAAGGTGATGGAACTCGTCGATGTATGGAAGATCTACGATCTTGGAGAGGTGAAGGTGGAAGCTCTTCGTGGAGTCTCTTTTGAGGTCTTTCAGGGGGAGTACGTGATCATAATAGGACCTTCTGGAAGTGGAAAGTCCACACTCCTTCATATACTGGGATGTCTTGATCGACCTACGAGGGGAAGGGTGCTCATCGAAGGAGAAGATGTGTCGAAGATGAGTGACAGAAAACTTGCCCAGGTCAGAAACAGAAAGATCGGATTCGTCTTTCAAAGTTACAACCTTCTTCCGCGCCTCAACGCTCTGGAGAACGTGGAACTTCCTATGATATACGCAGGCGTGCCAGCGAAAGAAAGAAGGAAAAGGGCAAAAGAACTGCTGGAACTTGTCGGGCTTGGCGATCGACTCTACCACCGTCCCAACCAGCTCTCAGGTGGTCAGCAACAGAGGGTAGCGATAGCAAGGGCTCTGGCGAACGATCCCGTTTTCATCCTCGCGGACGAGCCAACAGGAAACCTTGATACGAAGACAGGAGAAGAGATTCTGGAACTCTTCAAAAAACTTCACGAGATGGGAAAGACCCTGGTCGTTGTTACCCACAACCTCGAGATGGTGAATGAAGGCACGTGCATCGTGAGAATAAGGGACGGAAAGATAGAGGATGTAGAACACCGAGGTGTTGTGTATGGAGATACTTAAAGAGGTCCTGAGATCTCTGTTTGCCAACAAGATGAGGACGTTCCTCTCCATGCTTGGCATTGTGATCGGAGTGGCCGCTGTCATCATGGTGATGTCACTCGGTGCTGGTATGAGGGAGAGTGTGACCGAAAGACTCACCTCCCTTGGATCGAACATCATCATGGTCACACCCGGGTTTGTTGGAGGAAGAGGAGGCACGATAGCCCAGTCCGTAGAATCCCTCAACGAAGAAGACGTGTCAGATATTCTGAACATGTGTCCCAGTGTTGAGAAAGCCATCGGTCTTGTGAACGGAAACTTCCTTGTCCAGTACGGAAAAACGAACTCAAGGGCAAACGTCTACGCCGCACCTTACGAGATATTCCAGATACTGAATCTGAAGGTCTCCTTCGGTAGAACTTTCACACAGGAAGACGGCACAGCAAACGTAGCCATCATTGGTCAAGAGGTAGCGTACAACCTCTTCGAAAATGAGAACCCTGTGGGGAGGAAGATATACCTCGCCCAGGGAAACAGAAAACTCGTCTTCGAAATCATTGGTGTCTTCGAAAGAACGGGTAGCATTCTCATGTTCAATCCGGACAACATGATCCTCATCCCCTACGAAACGGGAAAGTTCAGAGTTTTCCAGACTCACGGAAAGATCTCGATGATCCTTGCGACGAGTAAATCACCGGATGTTGCTCAAAGGGCCGTCATGGAAATAGACCACTTGCTTTACACCAAGTTCCACGAAGAGGAGAGTTACTACAACATCATCAGTCAGCAGGCTATTCTGAACGTGATGTCCGAGAGTATCTCCATTATCAACCTCGTTCTTGTTGCCATCGCCGCCGTATCACTGGTCGTCGGGGGCATAGGCATCATGAACATCATGCTGGTGTCTGTTGTTGAAAGAACCAGAGAAATAGGTATAAAGATGGCGATAGGTGCTTCGAGACTCAGAATCCTCCTTGAATTTCTCGTGGAAAGTGTCGCGATTACGTTCGTTGCCGGTGTTATAGGAGTCGCCCTGGGAATACTGGGTTCGAATACGATCGTTAGTGCCTTCGGAAGTTCTTATGGGTTGAAGGCCGTCGTGGATCCCCTCTCCGTAATCATTGCTTTCGGCGTCTCCGCAAGTGTCGGGTTGTTCTTTGGGTTCTATCCTGCGTACAGAGCCTCCAGATTGAGTCCAATAGAAGCTTTGAGATACGAGTGATTCGTGGTAAAATTCTTCAAAATTCTCGAGAGGAAAAAAAGTATGCTTTCCATATTCTTTGGAAGTTTTCTCGTTGGACTTTCCGGTGCGATGGCACCGGGTCCTTTAATGGCCATCGCTATCTCCAGAAGCACAAAAGATTGGAAAGCGCCCCTGAAATTGATAACAGGCCATGTTCTTCTGGAAGCACTCCTGGTTCTGTTACTGCTGGTTGGTGTTCAGACGATTCCTCCTTTCCTCATGAAGGTGATTTCACTGATAGGAGGAGCCTTTCTTGTGTACATGGGAATCTCCCAGCTTTATGAGGTAAAAGACCTATCCTTGAGCGCTAATACCGGAAACTCCAAACTTTCACTCCCTGTTCAAGGGGCACTCGTTTCTCTTTCAAATCCCTATTTTCTTCTCTGGTGGTTTTCGGTTGGGAGTGCTTTTCTTTTCCGGGCAAGAGAACAACTTTTCCTCGGTGTTCTTCTGTTCTATTTGGGTCATATACTTTCGGACATAACCTGGTACACCCTTCTAGGTGTTGTTGGACAGCTTTTCACGAAACCTTCATGGAAAGGTGTGTACAGGATCGTTCTCGTATCAACATCTATGATCCTGATAGGATTTGGTGTTTACTTTTTAATCGGTGCTTTCAGAGGAGACTTTTTTCACGTACTCTAGTGCGAGTATGTACCCATAAACCCCAAGGCCGCTGATCTGACCGTCACAGACCTCTGCCGTAACACTCTTTCTTCTGAACTCTTCCCTTCTGTGTATGTTCGATATGTGAACCTCAACCTTCGGCACTCTCACGATCTCGAGGGCATCCCTTATGGCGTAGCTGTAGTGCGTGAACGCGCCGGGGTTTATGACTAAGCCGTCGAAGTCGAGTCTGTGCAACCTGTCCACGATCTCTCCCTCGTGATTGGACTGGAAGACCTCCACCTCCACGTTGTTTTCTCTCGACCAATCCTCTATCATCTTCACCAGCTCATCGTACGCGAAACTTCCATATACACTCTTGTCTCTCTTTCCTAACATGTTCAGATTCGGTCCGTTCACAACGAGCAGCTTCAATCTACCACCTCCAGAAGTTCGAGGGGATCCACTTCCAGAAACTCCACCTTTCCGATCTCTCTCACGTAAGGAAGTCGCACCCTGGACCCTTTCAGGATTTTTTTGTCGTTCAGAATCAGATTTCTAGCCTTCTCTCTGTCGATGGCCGGAACCGGGATCGGTACGATCTGCTTTATTCTCTCAACGATCCACTTCAAGGTCTCCTTTGGAACTATCCCCTTTCTGTACAGGTACATCGTCTCTTTCTCGAGCCCCCAGGCCACTGCTATACCGTGGGGGACCTCTTCCAGCATCTCGTAGACATGCCCCAGTGTGTGACCCAGGTTCAGAGCATGTCTCAACACTTTATCGTAGGGATCTTCCACCACTATCTTTGCCTTCTCTTCCACGGATATCTTCACCATCTCACTGAGAACTCTGAGACTTCTCTTTTCTATCTTCTCCGGATCATCGAAGAGGTCCAATCCCTTTCCGGAGAGGAGGGTCATCTTGAAGGCTTCTACCACACCCTCTTCAAACCTACCTTCGTCCATGGAGAGTGCTACGACAGGATCTATGATCACATAATCAGGCATTCTGAAAGTTCCGATGATGTTCTTCACTCCTGCAAAATCGATGGCGTTCTTTCCCCCAACGGAGGCATCAACCTGAGCGAGAAGGGTAGTTGGGTAGAAGGAGAGTCCCACACCCCTCTTGAAAGTGCTGGCCACAAAGCCGGTAAAATCTGTGAGGGCTCCTCCCCCGACACCGACAATGACTTTGTCCCTTGGAAAGTCCATCTTCACAAGTTCGTAGTAAGCTCTTGTAACGTGTTCTAGACTCTTCACGGCTTCTCCATCTGGAAAGAGCAACCTCCTTTCTGGAAGGTACCTTCCGTAAATCTTTTCAACTCTCTCTGTAGTGAAGACCAGTTCTTCATCCCTAACTCTTTTGAAGCCTCCAAGGACGATCTCCACACGATGGGGTTTTTCTATCACCAACACTTCCTTTCCATCGAGTGCTTCCAGAACGACGAGTGCTGTCGTTTCCCACTCATTCAGCCTGGAAGTATCGATTCTTCTGAACTCCGCGTAAAAATGCTTTCTTCCTTCCCAAATCTCGTATATTTTCTCTTTACCCTCCTTGAGGAGGGGTCTGTTCTCTTCCGTAACTCTCTCGATCAACACTTCGGGAGGAGCATAGAGGAAAAGTGTCTTTTCTTTCTTCAAAAGTTCTCTGCTTTCCGGATCAAGAACCACTCCTCCACCCGTTGACACCACGATATTGTCTTTTTGAACGAGCTCTTTCAAAAGGGCCTTTTCTCTCAGTCTGAAGTATTCTTCTCCATCTTCTTCGAAGATTCGGTTGATGCTTCTCTTTTCCCTTCTTTCTATCTCAGCGTCCATGTCCACGAACTCAAGATCGAGTACGTCCGCTACTTTTTTACCTATCGTGCTCTTTCCAGAACCCATCATCCCAACGAGGAAGATCCTCATTCTCGAACCTCCTTTTCAGGTCGTTGATGTTTCCCTCACCCAGGTGATCGAGCAAAACGTCTGAGAGCACTACAGCGAGAGCCGCTTCACATACAACGGAAGCGGGAGGCACAGCAGTCACATCCGATCTCACGTACGGTGTTTTTTCGGGCTTCATCGCTCGCAGATCAACGGAATCCAGAGGTTTCCCCGTAGTGGGAATGGGCTTCACGTAGACGTTCACCCAGATATCTTCACCGTTAGAAATCCCACCTTCTATTCCACCCAAGTTGTTCGTCTTTCTTCGAATCTTCCCATCCAGGATCTCGAACTCGTCCAGGTAGTCAAACCCATACCACATCTCTTCATTTCCCACCACTACACCCTTAACAGCAGGAATGGTGAAAAAGAGTGAACCTATCTTCGAATCGAGTTTTTTGAACAGGTCCGAATAACTCCCGATACCTGCGGGAATCCCTTTTGCAACGACCCTCACCTTGCCACCGAGAGTGTTCCCCTCTCTTTTTGCCCTGTCGATCTCGACGATCATTTCCTTCGTTGCCACAGGATCTGGACAGAAAACCTCAGACTCGTTCCTCTTTCTCTTCAGTTCCTCGAAATCGTTCGGGATGTCCTTTGCCTCCACACCTCCGAGTCTAGTGACGAATCCGAGTACTTCGATACCGAACTCTCTGAGAAGACTCTTCAAAAGAGCCCCCGCCGCTGTGAGTGCCACCGTCCACCTCGCACTGGATCGCTCCACGTAGACGTTCAGGTCTGGAAGTTTGTATTTCACCCATGCAGCGTAATCGATATGCCCAGGTCTTGGAACACTTCGAACATCCTTCACAGGGTTCCCTGCCCTGTTAGGAACGAGGATCGTCACCGGAGCACCCGTTGTGACACCTTTCCACAATCCTGAAACTATTTCGAACGCATCTTCCTCTATTTTCATCCTCTCCCCTCTACCGTAACAGTTTCTTCTCCTGAAAAGATCGTTCCTTATGAGATCTTCATCGATTCTTACCCCAGCAGGGATACCCTCCAGAATCGCAACCATGCACTTTCCGTGGGAATCCCCTGCTATTGTGATCTTCATCTCAGAACCTCCTCGAACACTTCTTTGAAAACCTTCTCGTTGTATATTCCCCATACTTTCAGATTCTCCATCGCCTGATAGTAGAACATGAGATCTCCCTTTATGACATGTTTCACACCAAGTTCCTTCGCTTTCACAACGAGCGGGGTGTCGAAATAGATCACATCGTAAACGAGATACAGGTTTTTCAGTGAAGTGTCGGAAACAGGCAGTCTCTCGCCCTTCATACCAACGGAAGTGGAGTTGAAGAAACTCTTTGCTTTTCTCACCATTTCATCGAGACGATCAAGTGAAAAAGTTTTTACAGGAAACTCCAGATTTTCGGCCCTCTCGAGCGTTCTGTTTGTCACCCAGATGTCCTCAACCCCCAGCTGAAGGAGGGCGTAGATTACTGCCCGTGCCGCTCCACCCGCTCCCACAACGATGACGGGTTCCTTTACCTCCGTTCCTTCTAAAGACTTCACCACTCCCAACCAATCTGTGTTGTATCCTTTCCCACAGAAAACACAGTTGACTGCTTTTATTCTCCTTGCATTCTCGTCGGGATCTACATAATCCATAACTCTCTCTTTGTGTGGAATGGTGACGTTAAAACCATCGTACTCCTTCAACACCCTTTTTATCTCGGTATCGAAATCCCTTGGCAATATCTCCTCCATAACGTACAGGTGATTCATTCCTGCCCTCCTGAAGTACTCGTTGTACAGCCGCGGGGATATGCTGTGTTTCACCGGATATCCGATGATGCAAAACCTCATACCATCATCACCCTTTCAAGAAGCTCATAGAAATTTGGAAGCGAAACAGCCACACACTCGTGGTTCTTCACATCAATACCTTCCTCACTCACAAGGCCCGCTATTGAAAAGAGCATCGCCATTCTGTGGTCACCCTCCGGGTCCACTACCCCACCCTTTATTCTCTGTTTTCCAGAGACTTTGAAGCCATCTCTGAATTCCTCTACCTCTACACCGATTCTTCTGAAGTTCTCCACCAGCACCTTTATCCTGTCCGACTCCTTTTTCCTCAGTTCTTCCGCACCTCTGACGACAGTTTCTCCTTTGGCAAAAACACCAAGAAGTGCAACAAGCGGAAGTTCATCTATCATGAGTGGTATCATGTCTTTCGGTACGATGATCCCTTTCATGTTTGGAGAAGTTTCCACTCTCACAACTCCGATCGGTTCGAGATTTTCTTCTGTGATCTCCCACTCCACGTTCGCACCCATGAGTTTCATGACTTCGAGAAGACCAGTTCGAGTGGGATTCAGTCCCACTTCCGTTATTGTTATACGGGCGTTGGGATGAATCGCACCGAGAACGATGAAAAAAGCTGCCGAAGAAATATCTCCTGGTATTCTCATCTTGAAACCCTTGAAGGAAGATGGCTCGAGAACCACTCGCGTTCCTTCCTCTTCAACAGGAACTCCCAGGTTCTTGAGCATTCTTTCTGTGTGATCCCTGCTTTTTGCCGGCTCGATGACGATCGTTCTTCCACTCGCTCTGAGTCCAGCCAAAAGAATGGCGCTCTTCACCTGAGCGCTTGCCACCGGGGTTTTGTAACTGATACCTGAAAGGTGATTGCCTTTTATGGCCATAGGAAGGAAGTTGTTCTGCCTCGCCATGAAGCGCGCTCCCATCATCTCCAGAGGTTCCATCACCCTTCTCATCGGTCTTCTGGAAAGAGAGGGATCTCCATAGAGAATCGTGAACATCTCATGTGAGGCAAGCACACCACTCATCAATCTTGTGGTAGTTCCGGAGTTTCCACAGAAGAGGGGATCGATTGGCTCAACAAACGGCCGAGGAACTACTTTCATCTTTTCCCAATCTCCTTCGAACACCGTACCAAGAGTTTTGAGAATATCGTATGTTCTCTCCGTGTCAAGGCACCTTAGAAGGTTGTAGAGAGTGCTTTCGGTCTCCGCGAGAGCTGAAAGAATGAATGCCCTGTGGGTTATGGACTTGTCCGGAGGAACATCCAGTGTTCCGGAGACTTTCTTCGCAGGAAGTATCTTCACGCTATCACTTCCCTTATGGCTTTCTCTAAGCCTTCAAAGTCTTCCGTCTCTATAAAGATATAGAGGGTGTTCAGGAAACTTTTTGCGTTCTCAAGGTATCTGAGGATGTTTTCTTTATTATATCTGATCATATCCAGTGCCATTTCCATGTTTTGTTTTGAGAGCCTCGTGTTCGACTGATAACCGGGCCCTGCGTACCCTTCGAAGGGTTTCCCCACGAATCGAGCACTCAGGGAGATCAGGTATTGCACGTGGCTTACAGCGGCGACGATCTCGTCGTGTCTTCTGTAATCTACCCAAACGGGATTGGCCCCAAGATCCTTCACAATGTCTTCAACGATATCGTCTTTTTTTCCATCGAGAGAGCAGAGAAAGAAGATCCTTCTTTCGAACATCCTAGGATCCCAACCTGCTTTTCCCCTCCTTTCGTTTCCTGCCATGGGATGTCCACCGATGAAGTTCAACTTTCTCTCTCTTGCTATCTCCACAAAGGGTGTCTTTACGCTCGCCACGTCCAAGATCTTTCCTTCGAAATTTGTTTCCCTCAGAAAACGTTCCTCTACATTCATAGGAAGAGCAAGAATCAGAAGATCCGCGTCGTAGAGATTCTCACGATCGTCGACAACTTCTATTCCTTCTTTTTTCAAAGAGGCCAAAACCTCTTCGTTGTGATCGAAGGTTTTGATGTGATGTTTTTCTTTCAAAGCCAAAGCCATGGATCCCCCTATACATCCTGCACCCAGTATGGATACAGTCAATTTACCTTCACCCCCAGAGCTTCTGCGAGCTTTTTCATTTCTTGAACAAGTTCTTCAAAGAGCTTGAAATCAAGACTTTGCTTTCCATCCGAAAGCGCTTTTTCAGGTTCCGGATGAACTTCCACCATGACTCCGTGAGCTCCAACGGCTATGGCCGCTCGGGAAAGCGGGATGACGAGGTCTCTTCTTCCACCCGAGTGACTTGGATCAACGAGAACAGGAAGGTGTGATTCTTTCCTGATAATCGGAACAGCGGAGATGTCCAGCGTATTCCTCGTTGCCTTCTCAAAGGTTCTGATTCCTCTCTCACACAGTATGATCTTCGTGTTTCCGGAGTTTGCGATGTACTCTGCAGAAAGCAAAAATTCTTCGATAGTGTTCATGAAACCTCTTTTCAAAAGAACTGGTTTGTCGTAGCTTCCTGCCTTCGACAGGAGTCTGAAGTTCTGAGCGTTCCTTGCACCGATCTGGATGATATCGGCGTATTCCGCCACTTTCGGAAGTTCTTCTTCGCCAAGAGCTTCCGTCACAACGTACATACCGTATCTGTCTGCAGCCTCTCTCAAATATTCCAGCCCTTTCTCGCCCAGTCCCTGGAAGGAGTAAGGTGAGGTACGCGGTTTGTAAGCTCCTCCTCTTAAAACCTTCACCCCAAACCCGCTGAGAAAATGGGCGGTTTCCATGAGCATCTCTCTGTCTTCCACCGCACAGGGTCCTGCTATGATGGTGAAGTATCCGTTTCCTATCTTCACGTTCCCGAGGTCTATCACCGTGTCTTCTGGATGGAATTCACGCGAGACGAGTTTGTAGGGCTTGAGCACCCTCACAACACTTTCTACACAGTCCAGAGATTCGAACTTGTCTGCCACCACATACCTGTCGTCACCGATGATGCCGATCACCGTACGCTCCTGGCCTTTGGAAATGTGACACCTCAAGTTGTAACTCTCCGCCAACTTCACCACCTTCTTTATGTCTTCCTCCGTAGAACCGGGTCTCAGAACCACTATCATAGACCTATCACCTCCCGAAGTTTTAATAATAAAAAAAGGGCTCCGCTGCCCGGAGCCCTTTGGTGTTCTTTATCGCTCCGGGCAGATACCGAAAAAGGCACCTGCCCGGAGCGGTTGCACTCACGGACAGGTGCCCCTGTTAAACCAAAAGTAATAATAATCGCACTCAACAAATTCGATGCATATCATTCTCTTGCTTTGCATAACTTTTCACCTCTATTTGGTTACTATTCTAGCAAAGTATCTTGAAAAAATCAAGTGGGAAGTTCTTTCCCTTCCAGGACCACCAGAAGCAACACAGCGATCAAAAGAGAAAGCACTCCAACCCCGTAGTACAAAAAGTGCACAGGCGTTTTGTCTACCAGATAACCGTATAAAACAGAACCAAGTGGTATCATGCCGTTGCTGACGAGGATCAAAAACGAAAAGGCCCTCGCTCTCACATGTGAAGGAGTCATTTTCTGAAACGCTGTGTCCAGTGGCACATTGATCAAGGGATTCAAGAACCCCATTATCAAGAACGTGACAAAGAACGCTGCAAAGAGGATCTTTCTTTCCAGGTTTGAGGAAACACCTGGCATCACCAGAATTCCCAGGAACACGATGGGGATCTCGAAGAGAAAAATGGAGATTTTCATAGCCTTCCACATATTTCTCTTGGAAAGGTAAGACACTATCAGAAAATTCCCGATGAGCGCTCCCGTGGTGAAAGAAGTCTCGAGGAAGCCAAACTCCTGAGCAGAGAACTTCATTACTTCTCTGATCGTGTAAGGGTAGACGACCATGAAAAGTGGTGAGATGAGAAAGTTCAAAAACAGAGCAAAAATTAAAATGGTTCGAATGAGGGTGTGTTGCCAGACGAAAAGGAAGCCTTCCTTCAGATCTTCGAATATCTGTGAAAAATGGGCAGATTTCTTCTCAACTCTTCGCTTGTAAACTATGAAGATCTCGCTGATGGCAGAAAGAACAAAAGAGATTCCGTTTACCAGAAATACAATTGCTATGCCATAGAAACCGTAGATCACCCCTCCAAGAGCAGGGCCCAGAATTTGTGGAAAGATCCTCACCATACCCATGATGGAGTTCGCCTTCATCAAAAAATCAGCCGGGACGATGTCCGGAAACATCGCACCGGTTGGTATCTCAAAGAGATTGTCCATGATCGCCATAGCAACTTGAGAGAGGTAGAGAACGGAAAGTGTGACGGAATCCCTAGCAGCAAGGAGTGCGAGAAAACAGATCAAAAATCCCCTCAGAAAATCCATCGAAACCATGAGAAACTTCCTGTTTCCACGATCACCGATAACTCCCGCGATGGGCATAAGGAATATCCTTGGAATCATGTAAGCAATGCTCATGGTGGCAACCGCCGTTCCGGAATGCGTTAAATCCAGAACAAAAAGGGGAATCGCAACCGCCTGAATGGAACTTCCAAGAATGGATACAAACCTCCCGAGGGCAAGAAGAACGAAGTTCCTCTTCCAGAAAGCAAGATCGTTCATTAGGTTCCCTCCTTATCGACTCCGGAAGCTTTCGGGTATCATTGCGCTGGATGTCTCGGTGATGCTTAGCTCCTGTACAACAGGGGTAGATGGTACTATTTCTGTAGCGGAAAAAAGCAGCACGTACAGCCATATCAGCGAAAACAATCCTGCCACCAGAATTGCTGAAACCATCAGGTATACCTTCATGGAGTGATCACCCCTCTCTTTCGCTATTTTTCTTCTTGGAGGAAACGGAGATGTTGCTGATGAAAGTAGAGAACATTTTCAACATACCGCTGACAAAGAAGTTCGATATTCTAGCAACATCTCCTCCCACTGAGGGTTTCCTACCGGACTCTTTTGCACCGATGAGTGCAAGATCTCCTTTCACTTTTCCTCCGTCGAACTCGATCTTTCCACTGATTACAGCAAGATCTCCTTCCACTTCCCCGGAAAAGAACGTCTCACAGTTGATGAGAACAAGATCTCCCTTCACTTTTCCCTTTACGATCACTTTCTTCTTGGAGAGAACAAGGTCCCCCTCCACCGCTTCATCTTCCTCCAGGACGAAATTCTTTTCCGAAAGGTCCTTCTCCCACTCTTTTCCTTCCTTTTCCTTCTCTTGCAAGGCCTTTAACAGCAACTCTCCTTCTTCCGGGCTGATCTCACCTCTTGCCACAGCCTCCAGGATTTTCCTGATTTCTTCAGACATCGTTTTCCCCTCCTTTTTTCTTCTTCCTAAGAAGTTCCAGCGCTTCCTCAACACTGATCTTTCCCTCCTTCACCTGTTTGAAGAGATCTTCTTCCGAGACCTCTTCTTTCACCTCACCAAGTGGTTGCAGCTTCATCTTTTCCAGAATTCTCTCCAGTCTTCCTCTCAAAGCGAAGTAACCCTGCCCTGTGTAACGCTCTATCTCCTTAAGATTTCCCCTAGCCCTGAAGAACAAAATGACGAACTCGAGCTCTTCTCTATCGAGAAAGTCAAATGGACTCGTTTTGAAGCGACCTTTCACCGTGACGTTATCTCTATCACAATGTAGTTCTGTCACCATCATCTCTCTTCCACACACAGGACACTTAGGTAGCATATTTTGTCACCTCCCGCAAAATATTTTAATATATACCCAAATATTTTGTCAAGCATCCAAAAAAATATTTTCACGCCACGATCCTTTTGTTCTTCGGCCAAACCAGGACCTTTTACAAACAATTAGTATTACCTCATTAAATCCTTAAACCCTCAGTGGTATACTTATACATGGGAGATGAGAATTATTCTCAAAAAAGAGGTAAGGAAGATGATCACGTTGATACTGGTGGATGTGCTGATAACTATTCACAACGAAAAAATAGGGCAGACAAAGAAGAAGTAAGCGTTGCTCCCATGCACCCTGTTTTTTTAATCAAGTCCCAACAGGAGACCCTTTCGTTTTAAAATACATAGGGTGATCATGATGTTTCTTCCTACAACTCGCGAAGAGATAGAAAAACTGGGCTGGAAGGAACTCGACATAATCCTTGTCACGGGCGATGCTTACGTGGACCACCCTTCTTTTGGTGTTTCCCTCATCGGTCATTACCTCGTTTCCCACGGTTTCAGAGTAGGAATAATCGCCCAGCCCGACTGGAGATCGGGAAAGGACATCACGCGCCTTGGAAAACCTCGCCTTTTTTTTGGTGTCACCGCTGGGAATGTCGATTCGATGGTGGCGAATTACACAGCCTCCAAGAAAAAGAGAAAGACAGACGAGTACACACCGGGTGGAATCTTCGGAAAAAGACCAGACAGGGCAACAATAGTCTACACCAACCTGATAAAAAGGTTTTTCCCGGGAGTACCTGTTGTTCTCGGTGGAATAGAGGCGAGTCTTAGAAGATTTGCACACTACAACTGGTGGAGCGATAGGGTGAGAAAGTCCATTCTCGTTGATTCAAAGGCAGATCTGCTTGTTTACGGAATGGGAGAAAAAGCCGTCCTGGAAATTGCAAAGACTCTTGCTGAAACGGAGGATCTGGAAAGGTGCAAGCACATTCGCGGTGCTGTCTGGTGGTCGTCAAAACCGCCCTCTACGGGGATAGAACTTCCCTCCTTCGACGAAATCACCGAAGATCCGAAAAAGTACGCAGAAGCGGTCAAACTCCAGACCTGGTACACAGATTTTCACAGAAACGTCTCGATTTATCAGAGGCAGGACACAAGGTACGTTAGTCAAAACCCACCCCAACGACCTCTTTCCCAAAAAGAGCTGGACCAGATCTACCTTCTTCCCTTTGAGAGAGAGATTCATCCGTTTTACGCGAAAATGGGAAAGGTGAAGGCGATAGAGACTGTAAAGTTCTCGATCACAGCCGTAAGGGGGTGTTTTGGAAGTTGTTCTTTCTGTGCCCTCACACAACACCAGACCACACACGTTTCCTATCGAAGCAAGGAGTCTATACTGGAAGAAGTGAAAATTCTCACCAGAAGAAAAGACTTCAAAGGTACCATTACAGATGTCGGCGGGCCGACAGCGAACTTCTACGGTTCCAGATGCACCGTCAGAGAAACCAGAGGACAGTGCCAGAAATTTTGCCTGTATCCCAGTGTCTGCAAAGTCGTTCGGCCGAACCACAGCGAGTTCATCTCCCTTCTCGAGTCAATCAAGAAATTGCCCCGCGTGAAGAACGTCTTCGTCTCTTCTGGCATCAGGCACGATTTCGTTTTCGCCGAGAATGATCCGGATATCTTCATCAGAGAACTTGTGAAATACACCCCTGGCCAGCTGAAACTTGCCCCGGAACATGCCCATCCAAAAGTACTTTCACTGATGAGAAAGCCCCCGGTGGAGTTGTTTTTGGAGTTCAAAAGAAGGTTCGAATCGATCGCAAGGAAGATGGGAAAGAAAAAGTACGTGATCGGCTACTTCATAGTGGGCCATCCCGGTGAGGGCTGGAAAGAGAACAACTACCTGAGGAAGTTCATCCTGAAACACCTCGGATACTTCCCACAGCAAATTCAGATCTTCACACCCACCCCTGGAACGGTGAGCACCGCCATGTACTACTCCGGAATAGATCCGTTCACGGGTGAGAGGGTATACGTTGAAAGATCCCTGAAAGTGAGAAACAAAATGAAGGAGAATGTCTTATTCAAGAAAAGGAGGGAAGAAAAATGAGACTCATCGTTTTCTTTCTGATTCTTCCCGGTGTGATGATATTCGGTGCACTCGATCAGGAAGCGTTTCTCTTCGTTCAGAAACTCATCAGCGAAGATTTTGGAACCGCTCTGGCTATGTGTACAGACCAGGTGAGGGCGCAGCTTAACGTCCAGAGTCTTTCAAACATCTGGAATTCTCTGAAAACTCAGTTTGGCAGTTTTAAAGAGATCACCGGTTATGAAAAAGCCATTCATGGCGAATACGAAATCTACAACTTCACTTTGAGATTCGAAAGAGGAGAAATCTCAGCACTGGTTACCATGAACAGAGAAGGAAAAGTTGCGGGCCTGTTCTTCACACAGGCCACAGGATCGAAGTACGAACCTCCCGATTATGTAGACCTGGAGGGCTTTGAAGAAAAAGACATCTCTGTGAACGGTCTTCCTGGAAAGATCACTATCCCGAAGAGCAAAGGGCCTTTCCCCGCCGTTGCCCTCGTTCACGGATCTGGCCCCAACGACATGGATGAAACAATAGGTCCCAACAAGATCTTCAAAGACATCGCGTACGGACTGTCCTCAAACGGCATCATCGTCCTTAGATACCACAAAAGAACGCTTGTAGAGAAGATGAATCCTGCTTCCCTGACCGTCGAAGAAGAGGTTATAAAAGACGCTGTAAAGGCGGTGAATATACTGAAACAAAGGAAAGACGTTTCTGAAGTCTATGTTCTGGGCCACAGTCTCGGTGCCATGCTTGCACCAGAAATCGCAGAGAGATCAAAGGCAGATGGAGTGATCATGATATCACCCCCCGCTCGACCACTTGAAGAACTCATGGAGGATCAGCTGAAATACCTTCAGTCTCTGGGGCTTGCCAAGAATGTGGGAGAAACTCTGAAGATTCTGGAAAAACTCAAAAGAAAGGAAATCCCACCGAATAAGATCGTTCTTGGGACATCCGCCCGATACTTCTACGACCTGAAAGAAAGACAACCCGTTTTGACAGCAAAAAAACTCACTGTTCCCATGCTACTGATCTTCGGTGGAAGAGATTATCAGGTGAGCGAAAAAGATCAAAAAATCTGGTCGAGAGAACTTTCAGGCAAAGAAAACGTGAAGATCCTCGTCTTCGAAGATCTCAACCACCTCATGATGGTAGGAGAGGGAAGATCAACACCAGTAGAATACATGAAGAAAGGGCACGTTGACAAACGAGTAATAGATGCGATCATCGAATGGATGGTAAAATAGATGAAAAAGAGATGAAAAAGAAATCGGAGGGAATAAAGTGAGGGTCTACGACCCGTTCGAGAGAAAATGGATGGAGGAGGAGATAAAAACACCTTTTCCTTCAAAAGGGCTGATAGCCACATCGCCTTTCATTGATCTCCATACCCACATTCGTCTCAACGGTGGAGAAGATTATAATTCTCTAGAAGAAGCCTCCCTTATGGGAGGCTTTTATAAAGTGGTTATACAGCCCAACACCAGGCCACCTATAGACAGCGAAGAAATCTTAAAGGAACACCTGAATCTTTCCAGAAGCAGAAGGATAGAGTTTCTCTTCACTGTGTCTCCCTTCGGCTCGATCGAAGCATGCGGTGAAAGGGTTGTTGGTTTTTCAACTGATGGAATAAAGTACGACTACCCCATGCTCGTTGAGACGATGAAGAAAAAGAAAAAGGCTCTCTGGTTCGACCACAGCCAGATGTACGAGATAGGCGGTATTTTCTACGAAGGAGCGGGCTTCGATCTGCCAAAACGTCCTCGTTCAAACGAAGCGGTGGCGATCGCAAGAACGGTCTTTACAGGTATCGAGTACGGTTTTGAGAAGTTTCACATTCAACATGTGACAACCAGGTATTCGGTGGAAACACTTACTTTCCTGAAGAAACTTGCAAAGGTCAGCTGCGAAGTGACACCTCATCATCTGTTTTTCTGCTACGAAGACATCAGAAATACCAACTTCAAGATCAACCCACCACTTGGATCACCCGAGGACAGAAAAGCCCTCATCAAAGCGGTGAGAGAGGGTGTGATCGATGTGCTCGCAACAGACCACGCCCCCCATCCTGAAAAACCAGATGACTTTCTCTCCGCACCCTACGGATCGACTTCCATAGAGATCGCTTTTTCTGTATACTACACCGTTCTTGAAGACCTTGAGATGGTGGTAGAAAAGATGACGAAAAGGCCCCTTGAAATTTTGGGAATGAAAGGAGAGCTCACTAAAGAAGACCTTGTCTTCATAGATCCCAATGTGCAGTTTGTGGTGGTTGCAAAGAAATTCAAAAGCAAGGGAAAGAACACGATGTTCGACGGTGTTAAATTGAGGGGAAAAGTCGTTGCGTTGAAACTCAAGGGAAGATGGGTGATGATAAATGGAGAGGTTTTGCCTGACCAAGAAGAAAACGATCAGAGTGAATGAAAACACCTGGATCGTTTTCTTTGAAGAACAACTCGATTTTTCACCGGGGCAGTTCATAATGCTGGAGACTCCCAAACTCGTCAGAAAGCCTTTCGTCCTTGGTTACTGGGAAGAGAATCTTGCCGTTTCCATTCAGGTAAAGGGAAAAGGAACAAAGTGGATCGTAGAGGAAGCAAAAAAGATAAAAGGCCATGGTCCTCTTGGAAATGGCTTTAGGAGAGATGGAAAGGGGCTTCTCATCATTTCTCCCACCTGTCTCACGATGGCCAGGGCGTTCGAAAAGAAAATGAACGTGGACATTCTCGTTGGAAGTAAAAGTCCTGTTCTTTTCCCTCTCGGGTATGAAACGGTCGTTGGAGACGAGAACTTCCTGAAAAAGCTTTCTGATCTTCCCGAATACGACTGGTACCTCGTCTCCGGATCCAGGGGAATGGAGGAGGTGTGCTGGGAACACCTGAAAGGAGAGGAAGTCTATTTCTCACTCGAGGAATACATGGGATGCGGAATAGGTGCGTGCAAGTCGTGTGCCGTTTTCACAAAAAACGGTGTGAAACACGTCTGCGCGGATGGTCCCATATTCAGAGGTGATGAACTGTGCTGGAGCTAAAACCACCCCTTGTTCTTCTCTCTGGTCCTGCTGGCTTTGGTGAGTACTTGAAGCTCATAGATCATCGGTACGTTGGAGGGATCATTCTGAAAACGGTCACACTCAACCCCAAAGAAGGAAATTCGACACCCAGAATGGCAGACGGAGATTTCTACGTGATAAACAGGATCGGACTGGAAAATCCAGGGATACACGAGTTTGTTGAGAACGTACCCGAACTTCCCGTTCCCATGATAGCAAGCCTTGGGGGAGACTCGTTCGAAGAGTACCTGGAAGTGGCCCGTACGTTCAAAAAGGTGTCGGATAAATTCTGCGCGGTGGAATTCAACTTTTCCTGCCCGAACGTGAAAGAGGGAGGGCTCTCCATTATCAAGGACAGGAAACGCTGGAAGACTCTTATTGTGGAAATCAGAAAAATACTGCCAGACAGCTTTCTCATAGCAAAGATAGGAATAGAGGGAATCTTCGTGGAAGAGGCTGCCGAGATAGTGGTAGACACAGGATGGAACGGGATTACGCTTGTGAACACGGTGAGGGGACTGCACTTTGAAAAAGGAAGCATGATACTAGGGGGACTCTCTGGTCCTCTGTTGAAACCCATCGCCCTCAGGGCAGTGTACGAGGTGAAGAGAAGGTTTCCGAAGCTTCTTGTGATCGCAAGTGGTGGTGTGTATTCTATGAAAGATGCGAAAGAGTTTCTGAACGTGGGCGCGGACGTGATAGGGGTGGGAAGCGCCCTCTTCAAAGATCCCGGTATCGTTGAAGAAATCGGGAAATATCTGATGGAGGTGAAAGGATGATTCCCGTTTTAAGTCTCGACATGGAGGACCCCATCAGGTTCATCGAAGAAAACGGCAGTTTCGATGTGGTGAAGGTGGGACACAACCTTGCCGTCTATGGGAAGAGGATCTTCGACGAGCTCGCAAAAAGAAACTTGAAAGTCATCCTCGACCTGAAGTTCTGCGACATACCCTCGACGGTGGAGCGTTCCATAAAAAGCTGGGATCATCCCGCTATCATCGGTTTCACCGTTCACTCCTGCGCGGGATACGAGAGTGTGAAAAGGGCCCTCGAAACAACGAGCAAACATGTGTTCGTTGTGGTGAAGCTAACATCCATGGAAGGAGCTCTGGAAGATTATCTTGACAAAATAGAAAGACTGAACGAAATGGGATGTGATTTTGTCCTGCCAGGTCTCTGGGCGAAGGTTTTGAGGGAGAAAATCAAAGGTAAGATCCTCGTTCCCGGAATCAGAATGGAAGTGAAGGCGGACGATCAAAAGGACGTGGTGAGTCTGGAGGAGATGAAAGGAATAGCCGACTTTGCCGTTCTCGGGAGAGAGATCTATCTCTGCAAAGATCCAAAAGAAAAGATCGAAAAGATAAAGGGGATGGTAATGTGATAGAGGAGATACTGGAAAAAACAGGTGCTCTTCTCGAGGGGCACTTCATCCTTTCTTCTGGAAAACACTCCTCCAGATATGTTCAATGCGCCCGTCTTTTCGAGTTCCCGGAGTACGGGGACATCGTCGGGGAAAAACTCGCGGAGCTCCTGAAAAAGTACGACGTGGAAACGGTGGCTGGTCCTGCGATGGGCGGAGTGATTCTCTCTTACGTTGTTGCAAGGTACCTGAAAGCAAGATCGTTATTCGCAGAAAGAGAAAACGGCGTGATGAAACTCAGAAGAGGATTTTCCGTGAGGAGTGGAGAAAGAGTGGCTGTGGTGGAGGATGTGGTAACAACAGGTGGATCTGTGAAAGAGGTGATAGAACTCCTGAAAAGCTCTGGAGCAGACGTGGTGTGTGTGGGATCGATAATCGATCGCTCCGGTGGTAAGGTGGATTTCGGTGTACCGTTTGAGAGCCTTCTCAGATTAGAACTTCCGGTTTACGAACCCGAAGAGTGTCCTCTTTGTAAACGGGGAATACCCGCTGAAAAACCAGGGAGCAGGGGATTGAAATGATTGTAAAAAACGCCCTGGTGTGGAACGGGAGGAAATTTTCCCATAAGGATATCTTCGTAGAGGGCGGTGTTTTTTCCGAAAAAGCGGAAGGCTCTGTCTTAGATGCAAGAGGATACTTTCTCGTTCCAGGATTCGTCGACTCACACACCCACGTTGTAGGAACAGGCTTTTCCAGGTTCAGCGTTCTCTTTAGCAGCTGGGACGAATTCCTCGAAAAAGACCTGGAAGGTGATCTGATTGTTGGAAGAGGCTGGTCTGAAGAACCTGATGAGAGTGTTCTCAGAAGACTGGATGAGATGGAAAAACCAGTTTTTCTCATCAGACGCTGTGGGCACAAAGCCTTGATCAACAAAAAAGCGATGGAGGTTTTGAACGTGAAAGAAAGGTACCTTGTGGAGAATCTGGAAAAGATCTACAAGTACGTGTTCAAAAAGAACATATCGAAGTTTTACAAAGCAGGTGAGGAGGAGTTTCTCAAACACGGTGTGACTTTCGTTCAAAGCGACGATCTGTACGGTGTGGGTGTAGAGGAACTTCTTGAAGTGCTTAAAGGTTCCAGAATAAGACTTTTGGAAAAATTGAAACCGAAAGATCTGAAACCAGAATTCTTTGGAGACCTCAATTCGAAGGTTCATGTAAAGGGTGTTAAAGTCTTCATGGATGGTTCTCTGGGTGCCAGAACTGCTCTCATCTCAGGAGAATACGACGACGGAACTCAGGGAATCTCTCTTCTCACTCAAGAAAAACTCGAAGAGCTTGCTGAATTCTGCGACAGGTATGCTCTTGTTCTCAACGTCCACGCAATAGGAGATGAAGCAGTAAGCTTAGCTCTGGATGTCCTGGAAAGACATCCTGGTCACAGGATCGTACACGCCCAATTTGTGAAAGAAGAAGACCTAAAAAGAGCCAGAAACATATTCTTTTCTGTTCAACCCCATTTCTACTTCGAGGATCAACCCCTCCTGAAGAGTGTGACAGTGAACGCACTTTTGTATCCCTTCAGGAAGATGTTCGAAATGGGAATTTCTATTTCTTTTTCGTCTGACTCTCCCGTCTCTCCGTGTGATCCAAAGTACATAGCCGAACACGCCCTGAAGATGGGCTTCTCCAGAGAAGAGACTTTCTACCTACTGACAGAGGCGGGGGCAAAGCAGGTGGGAATAAAGGCAGGAAAGATAGAAAAGGGTTTCAAGGCGGACTTCTGTCTGTACGAGAGAAATCCGCTTCTCTTCGAAGACGATCCCGTGGCTGTGTTCGTGGAGGGTGAGGAGGTGTATGTCTGATCCTCTGATAAAAGTTTTCAAAAGAAATATCGATAAAACAAAAATTCTGGGAGAAGTTTGGGATATTTTGTACTTTGAAGGAAATGCTCCAGATGTTGGAAAAAGACGTGAAAACTTCGTTGTTGAAATGCTTGAAAGGGAATTCCCGAACAATATACTATCGGTTAAACAGGCACCCAGTACTGAAAAAGAAGAGGTTTAAATTTAAAGCAGATCTCCTTTATATTGTGAAAGATGAGCACAAGGTTAAAATATGCGTTATTAATTCAAAAGCACTTAGTTCCATACAAAAGGAAATAGAAAAGTATCCTTCAAAATTAGAAGAGCACTGGTGGATACCTAAAACCAACACAAATCCTCGAGGATTCGGTCTTAAAAAGAAAACCGTAAAAAAGCTTGTTGAGGAATCTAAAAATAGTGGAAATTATCTAGAGATTGACTACAAACCGTTCACAGAAGAAGAAAAAGCTAGAGCAAAAAAAGAATACTTTGAAAACTGGTATGAATTGATAAAAGCAATTGCTAAAAAATATCATTATCGCCGATGATCAATTGTAAAAAGAGACGGCCGGTTGATCACTTCCCTGACCCTTTCTTCGCCCTTTTTCGCGTACTCTGGATTTATCTCTACTCCGATGAAATGTCTTCCTGTTTTTGCAGCCGCCACGCACGTTGTCCCAACACCCGCAAAGGGATCGAGGACAACGTCCCCTTTGAAGGTGTAGAGTTGAATACACCTGTAAGGGAGCTCTTCTGGAAAGGGAGCAGGGTGTCTCACCTTTTTTGCTGATTCGGGTGGAAAACGCCATATGCTCCTTGTGAATTCGAGAAATTCCTCCTTCGTTATGGTGGAAGCTGCCTCGTGCTCTTTTGGTTTTTCCCTTTTGAAACTTCCCTTGCTAAGCACGATGATGTACTCATGCTGATCTCTGAGAACAGGGTTTACTGGAGACATCCAGCTCCCCCAGGCAGTCGAAGAACCACTCACCGCTTCCCCTTTATCCCAGATGATCTCACCGCGAATAAGAAAACCTATTCGTTCGAACAGTTCCATGAGGTACGCATGAAGCGGAATGTACGGCTTTCTTCCAAGGTTTGCCACGTTAAAGCAAACCCTTCCACCCCATACAAGAACTCTATAGACTTCTCTCATCACATCTTCAATGAAATTGAGGTACTCTTTGAGTGTGAGATCTTCATCGTATTCTTTTCCAACGTTATAAGGAGGCGAGGTGATCATCAAGTGGATGGAGCGGTCAGGTATTTTTTTCAAAACTTCTCTTGCATCTCCAACAACTATTCTGTCCAGAAAATCTTCAGAAAGAGGGTTTTCAACAAGATCTTCTTTGGAAGGTTTTGGAGGGGAAAATTCGGAATACAATGCCCTGTTGTAAAAAGGAGAAGAGTCATGACTCTCTCTTCCTTTCACACCGAAGGAACTTGTTCGCGTCCCTTTCCTTTCGTTCACATTACCATCTCCTGAAAGGTGGAAACTAAAAACAAAAAATGGAGCAGGCGGTGGGACTCGAACCCACACCCTCCGCCTTACCAAGGCGGCGCTCCACCGCTTGAAGCTACGCCTGCTCGTTGCTAGGGTTATTTTAACATATTGTCGCTTGTGATTCAAGATGTTTCCTGGTATCCTTTATGTTTCAAAAGGTTCACCACTTCCTCATTTACCACATATTTCGGTATTTTCCCGTTGAAGAAATCCACCACCGCCTGGGCGGCCATCATGTTCATCCTGTAAATAGCTTCCTTTGTGTGAGCTCCTATGTGTGCCGTGGTGATGAGATTTGGGCACTCAAACAAAGGCGAATCGGGACTTGGGGGCTCTTCAGAGAAAACGTCGAGCGCAGCTCCGGCTATCATTCCTTCTCTCAAAGCCTTTATAAGTGCTTCTTCATCTATTAAGCCACCTCGAGAAGTGTTGATCAAAAAGGCTGTTTTTTTCATGAGAGAAATCTCTCTTTCTCCTATTATGTTTCTTGTACTCTCATTCAGCGGAACGTGCAAAGAGACAAAGTCGCTTTCTTTTAAAAGATCGTCCAGCTCATCCACAGGGGTTGCCCCAAACACTCTTATAGTGTCTTTACTCACGTAAGGATCATAAACCAAAACATTCATACCAAGGCAGATGGACCTTCTGACAACTTCCCTACCTATAGCTCCAAATCCGATCACACCAAACGTCTTCCCAGTAACTTCCTGGCCCACTGTTCCTTCCCATCTCTTTTCATGAAACAGCCTGTTGTGGGACCATATCAAGCCCCTGCTCAGAGCGAAAACGAAAGCGATGGTGAGTTCTGCGACAGAAAGCGAATTTGCTCCAGCTGTGATGGTGACAGGTATTCCTTTTCTTGTAGCAGCCTCTAGGTCTATGTTATCCACTCCAACCCCGTGCTTTGCGATGATCTTGAGTTTTGACCTTTCGATCATCTCTGCGGTCACATGGTGTGTTCCAACGATCAGTGCATCTACTCCTTCAAGATCAGAAAGGTTGAATCTATCGATTCTCACAATTTCAAATCCTTCTTTTTTGAGAAACTCTATCGGATCATCTGAATACTTACCGAAGGTTCTCGTGGCGATCAACACTCTTTTATACATGATTCTCCCTCCACGTTCAGTATTTAAGCTCTGAGACAGCCAACCTGCTTTTGTTGAGGTTTTCTACGGCTCTTGGGTCTCTTGCCGCAAGGAGCGTGTAGATCGTATCGAGGATGACGAGTTGTACGATTCTCGAAGTCATGGCGTCTGTCCTTATCTTTGTTTCTTTCGTATTCGTTACAAGAACAACGTCCGAGTACTTCGCAAGAGTGGATTTCCTGTTTCCCGTTATTGTAACAACTGGTACTCTCTTTTCTCTGGCCTTCTTGGCGAAGTTCACCATCGATATTGTTTCTCCAGTGTGTGAGATAGCAACCAGAAGATCTTCAGAAGACGCAGTCGCGAGTATGGTAGCGATGATGTGATCGTCGTTG
>NZ_JAGGZH010000009.1 GCF_021162145.1 Thermotoga sp. | reverse complement strand
TTCTTCTGAAACACGAATCGGTTTTTCCAACCTCTCATTTCTTTCAACAAGGAGTACCAACCTTTCATCCACTTCCAAAAGTTCTGGATCGCGAACGAATATGAAATCTGGGTTCTTTTCCATCTTCCTCAACAGTGTTTTGGATATGAGTTCTGTCTTCAAATAGATGTCGAGTGATCCACCGTACAGTATTCTTTGAAGCTCGTTTGGTGTCACAGGCTCGGTGTACTTGAACTCCAGTGGGATACCTCTTTCGTCGACAACGAGAAGTCCTCCCACGAATTTTCCATCTAGTTTCTTTGAGTCCAGATAAGCAGTTGTCATGTTCTCACATCCATGAACAGTCCTTTGTTCTCCTCTCTCAGGTTCACTTGCTTTTTCTTTTGAACCTTAGAATTAGAAAAGGGTCTGTTCTTTCTCTTTCCCCTTCCTTCCATTGAAGCTCTCACCTCGACATCCTCAGTGAAATCACTCTTTTTCACCGCGTGCCGTTCTCTATCGAACTGCTGCACCAAGTGTTGCCCCACTATCTGCTGCATTAAGGGCTGCTGGTTCAAAATCTGGGAGATGTTTGGAACAGACTCTACTCCTTTCACAACAAAACCCTGAAAATCAACCGGCCTGATCATCTCCCATCACTTCCTTTTTTATTTTCAGAAGGGCAAGACTCACGATCTGAGAAACCCTGGATTCGGAAACTCCCAAGACGCGCGCTATCTCTTTCAAAGAAAGTTCCTTCTCGAATCTCAATGAAAGAGCAAGCCTTTCTTTGTGAGACAGTTTTTCGATCGCCTTTTTTATTTCTTCTTTCAAAATCTCCCGGTACGCCTTTTCGTCTGGTCCTTCCACCTTCAAAGTCGGTTCTTCATCGAATGCGTCTATCATCAAGAGCTGCCTTCTCATCATTTCGTTCTTGGCGCGGATGACTTCTCTTACCTCCAAGCCCGTCCTTCTGGCCAGTTCTTCATCCGAAGGGAATCCTTCACTTTCGTGTATTACCTTTTCCACGAGTTTCACGCTCTTTCTCAGATTCCTTGGCATCCAGTCTATTTTCCTCAAATAGTCGTACATTGCTCCCCTCACCCTTTTCATCACGAATGTTGTAAAGCTTGCTCTGGATGGGTCGTACCTTTCAAAGGCGGAGAGTGCTGCGAGAATCCCTTCCTGTATAAGATCTTCTACCTCTACATTCGGTGGTAGGGTGTGGACCAGATCCTCAGCTATTCGTTTTATAACGGGAAGCAAATTCTTTATCGCTCTTTCTTTGTTCCACACTAGATTTCCTTTATTTCTAATCGTTCACCACCACCCACCTTCCTCACAAGAAGCTTTCCAGTGGCAATGTTGTATTCGACACTCCTCGCTCTGTTGCCGCCGGTGTCCTCTGCCACCAGTTTTACTCCGTGTTCTTTCAAGTGTTTTTTCACCGCCTCGACGTTTCGTTGACCTATGTTCATACCCTTTGACTCGAACATACTGGCCCCACCAGCGATCTTCGCCTCCAGTCTGCTTCTCTTCGCCCCAAGTTTTTCCAGTTCTTTCACCAGTGTTTCAATCGCCGTGTCCGCATACTTTCCAGGTTTATCGGTCTTCCCTCCGCTGTCCGGGAGCATAACGTGTGCCATCCCTCCAACACCCGCAGTGGGATCTCTCATGCACACGGCAACGCAAGATCCTAGCCCCAACGTCACGATCACGCTTGGATTCTTCATAACGGTAAATTCTCCGATACCTATCACCTTTTTCATTCCTGAACACCCATCCTTTCAAAGATCTTCTTCAAATATCCTGGTTTTGGTACCAGCATCAGATACGAAGTCAGCGGTTTTTCCCCCTCCACGGTGAGTGACGTTTCGACGAACACTACTTGGTCATCGGCACTTTCACCCAGTTCTTCAAGCGAAACTTCCGCAAATATCGCAGAGATCATATCCACCACAAGTTGAGGTGGGAGGGGGTCTATCTTGAATCCAAGAAAATCTGCAAGAGCAGAAATGTAAGTGCCACACATGATGTTTCCTATCTCCTGAAGAGTCGAGGAAGAAAATTCGTCCAGCTGGAGTAAATTTTCAGGTGCACGTCCTATGAGTATTTCCAGAATCTTTTTCACCACCTGGGTTCCCATTATGAGGAGGATGTTGCCCTCTATCTCGCCGTCTACCGGCATCTTCACGCCCACGACAATCTCTTCAGGATCTTCCGCCACAAAGATCACGTCGCTGAGGGGAATTATCTCCACAGTCGGCACAGAAATCTCCACCTTCTTGTTCACCATGTAAGATATCGCTGTTGCAGCGTTCCCCGCTCCTATGTTCCCGATCTCCTTCAGAAGGTCTTTTTGTCTTTCAGAAATGTTCACTCGTTATCTCCCCTTTCTTTGTTTCTCTTCTCGATTTCCTTTCTGAAGACGAAGGTTACCAGCTTTCTTTCCAGGGAAGGAGAAACGTTCAGAAACTCCACTCCATACATTCTCTCACCTGTTTCAAGGATACCAGCTTCCCTTACGATCTTGGCTGGTTGATCCCTCAACTTCAAGTTTTTATCCAACTCTACCGTGACATATATGATCTGTCCGACCGTCAAGATGTCATTCACTACTATTAACATACCACCTGCACTGAAATCTTTCGTCACGAACCTCTTCGGTGGTTCGTCCTTGGAGGAAACCTTGTAGAGTCCCTCTAAGAACATTCTTATCCTTTTGAACCTTCTTCTCTGTACTTTTCTCAGTCTGTTTGGAAACAACACTTTAGTGATGGGAAATCCGTACTCATCTTTCCCACTCTCTAGCACGGTTGTTCTGAACATGTAGATTGCCGAGCTGTCTACGATCTTCACTGTACAACGTGTTCCACGTGGAAGAGGAACCAACCTCCCTTTGAAACTCGGCATGGAAAGGATCAAAAGATTCCTTTCGAAATCTACGTCATGGACGCTACTCTTGTATCCACCTTCGAGATCTTCTGGAGCAGAAACTTCCACAAGGACACTCTGACCAGGTCTTATCACGTCGAATGCTCTCACAAGCTCTGTGTAATACTGCATTCTATCACCCTATCCCCAGCATTTGTCTAATCTTGGTCAAAAAGCTCTCTTTTTGAGCGGGTTCTCTCAAGATCTTTTCCC
>NZ_JAGGZH010000008.1 GCF_021162145.1 Thermotoga sp. | reverse complement strand
GAGCGGCATGACCGAAGGAGGGATATTCCCCGCTATACTGGGAAGTTTTTATCTCATGGTTCTCACTTTCCTAGTGTCGGTACCCCTGGGTGTGTTCACAGGGGTGTTTCTTTCAGAGTACGGAAACAATCCGGTGGCAAGATGGATAGATCTTTCCTTAACCGCCCTCAGTGGAATTCCTTCGGTTGTTTATGGACTTTTTGGCCTTGCCTTTTTCTGCGTTGCCCTTCAATTCGGAACATCGATGTTAGCGGCGGCGCTGACCCTGTCTCTGATGACCCTGCCTGTAATCTCTTCCTCCACACGAGAAGCTTTGAAAGCCATCCCCATAGAACTTCGCGAGTCAGCTCTTGCTCTCGGTGCAACGAAAGAGGAGACAATCTTCAAAGTGCTGCTGCCCGCCGCGAAAAAGAGCATAATCACTGCCGTTCTCGTTGGAGGAGGAAGAGCTCTGGGTGAAACTGCGCCCGTTCTTCTCACGGGTGCAGTCTTTTATTCCACTCACCTGCCCAAAAATTTGTTCTCTCCAGTCATGACCCTTCCCACGCATTTGTACTACATAGTAGCAGCTTACGGTGAATCTGCTCAGTGGATGGCAAAGGGTACAGCGGCTTTTCTGATGATAATAGTTGCTGCTATATACGGAATAGCCTTCTTTTTAAGGAGGAGGGACGATGGAACCAGTCATTGAGATTGAAAATTTCAGTGCCTACTACGGGGAGAGGCCTGCGGTGAAGAATGTGTCGATGAAGATATTTAAAAACCGGATCACCGCCATTATAGGTCCCTCTGGATGTGGAAAGACGACACTTTTGAGAAGTGTCAACAGAATGAACGATCATATCCCCGGTTTCAGGGTGGAAGGAAAGATTTACTTCAACGGCCAGGATATTTATGACCCAAAACTCGATATGATAGAGTATAGAAAAAGAGTGGGTATGGTGTTTCAAAAACCCACGCCTTTCCCGATGTCTATTTACGAGAATGTGGCTTTCGGTCCGAAAATACACGGAGTGAAGAATAAACGCGTTCTGGATCAGATAGTTGAGGAGGCGTTGAAAAAAGCAGCCCTCTGGGATGAAGTAAAGACCGAACTGAACAAACCAGGCACCAGACTTTCTGGGGGACAGCAGCAGAGACTCTGTATTGCAAGGGCGCTTGCCGTTGAGCCCGAAGTTATTCTCCTCGATGAGCCCACGTCCGCTCTCGATCCCATAGCAACCCAGAAGATAGAAAAACTTCTTGAGGAACTTTCCCAGAACTACACGATCGTTCTTGTCACGCACAACATTGGCCAGGCTGTAAGGATAGCGGACTACATAGCTTTCATGTACAGAGGTGAGCTGGTGGAGTTCGGTCCCACGAAGGAAATCGTTGAAAGTCCCAAAAGTGATCTCACAGAGGCTTATCTGACGGGAAAAATAGGATAACGGGGGCGAAAAGATGGTAGAACACATCCATTTTGAAAAAGAACTTACTCTTCTCAAGTCCAACGTTTCAAAGATGCTGTTTCTGGTTTCTGAGTCTCTGAATGATGCCATAAAGAGCCTTGAAACCATGAACACGGTGCTGGCCAAGAAAGTGCTCGAATCCGATGAGGCGATCGATGATCTGAACAGAGAAATAGAGGAGGAAGCCTATCAGATAATAGCAAGATACAACCCCATATTGAAACAGCTCAGATACATCATCACCATCCTGAAATTTTCCAACGACCTTGAAAGAATAGGTGATCTCTCATGCAACATAGCAGAAAAGTGTCTGTATCTCTCTGAAAAGAAGATCAACTTTGAGATGCTGAAGGAGCTGAAGGATATGTTCGGAAGCACGCTGAAAGTGGTTCAGGATTCCTTCAAGGCCTTCGTAGAAGAAGATTTGGATGCCGCTTTTAAATTGTGGAAATTCGACGACCTGATAGATGAAATGGAGAAGAGAATCAGAGAGCTTGTGGTCGAGAAGATAAAGAAAGACGGGATCCCGGCAGAACTTGCACTGGTTTACATCCTCGTAGCAAGAGATCTGGAAAGGATGGGAGATCACGCAAACAATCTCTGTGAAGAGGCGATCTACATAGCAACGGGCAAGAACATGAAGGAATTTCTGAGAGGTGAGAAAGGTGAGGATAAAGGTACTGATAGCTGAAGACGATGGAGATATAAGAAGTGTGCTGAAAAGATATCTCGAGACGGAAGGTTACGAATGTGACGAGGCAGAAACGCTTTTCGATCTCAGGCAGAAACTTTCAGATAACAAGTACGATGTTTTGCTCCTCGATCTCATGTTTCCCGACGGTGTTGCCATGGATGATATTCCAGAAATAAAAGTTTCCCACCCTGAAACTGCGATTCTCATCATTTCGGCACGTGATAAAGATCTGGATCGTATTTTTGGAATAGAACTCGGAGCAGACGACTACATCACAAAACCCTTCAATCCCAGAGAAATAATAGCCAGGGTAAAGGCTGTTTTGCGAAGAATAGGAAAAGAGAAGAAGATCTTGAAATTTGGGAAACTTGAGATCTATCCCGAAGACTACCTCGTGAAGTACGATGGAAAAATCGTCGATATGACAGCCAGAGAATTTGAATTGTTGAAACTGCTTGCCACCACACCGAATAAGATCTTCTCACGTGAGGAGATTTTAAGCAGAATCTGGAGAGATGAATACGTATCGGACAGGGTGGTGGATGTTCACATCAGTGCCATCCGCTCGAAGATCGGAAAGGGCTGGATAAAGACCGTCAGGGGGATGGGTTACAAGTTTTCAACCCGGGGTGATGTGGAGATATAGGATGTAGGATGAAGGATGAGGTATAATCAGGAAAATTTCGACATCTTAATAGGAAAATTTAATGAGGGGGAGGAGACAGGGTGCTGAAAGGAAAACTTGTAAGATTGAGGGAATACAGAAAGGAAGACATAGACAAGGCTTTAGAATACATAAACGATCCAGAGGTGAAGAAATATTTAATTCCGGGAATCCCTTTTCCTTTGAGAAGGGAAGACGAAGAGAAATGGTATCAGAATCTTGATGGATTCAGCACAAAATCCTATTCTTTTGCGATTGAAACCCTGAGTACCAGGGAATACATTGGAGGTTGTGGAATCAACAATATCGATTGGAAAAACTCGATAGCAGAAGTTGGAATTTTCCTGGGCAGGCCATACTGGAACAAAGGATATGGAACAGATGCAATGAAGGTGCTGGTGAGATTCATATTCAACGAGATGAACATAAACAAGATTAAACTGGGTGTATACAGCTTTAACAAACGAGCGATGAGGGTTTATGAAAAAGTTGGGTTTAAAGTGGAAGGAGTTTTAAGGGAAGAGCTGTACAGAGAAGGGAAGTATCATGACGTGTATGTAATGGGAATTTTGAGGAGAGAGTGGAAAGATATGGAATCCTCGAATGTGTGATTGTTGGTTATCAGAAGATGCCATATTCTCGGATCAAGAAAGCACCCCCAGGAAACAAGGGGGTGCTCATATTAGAAGAATAGGTAAAATTCAAATCGAGGTGATAAGAGTGTTGGAGATTGAAGATCTGAATTCTATCAAAGAAGCAGTGGTGAAACTCAATGGCTTGAAGGTGGTGACTTCAAACAGGGTGGGAAAGAAGTATGGTTTCAGAGAGAACAAGGGACTTCTCTCCGTTTTCACCTGCCGGGAAATGGAAGTGATTGTCGGAAACATTCAGGAGGGCAGGGATTTTTCTCTCGAGACTGATATTTATTTTTTTGAGTTGCAGGCCAAAAGAACTGTTTCTCTCCATTTTCACTCAAAAAAGGGCTTTCTGATCGTGCACGATGTCACAGAAGAGAAAAAGCTGAACGAGGCAAAACTTGATTTTATAACCTCTGTCTCGCATGAGCTTTTCACTCCTCTTTCCGCCTCAAAGATGAACGTCTACCTTCTGAAGGATCTGGAAAAAGATCCTGAAAAGTTACAGATTCTGGAGAAGATAGAACGTTCTCTGGACAGGATGGAAACGGTGATCAGGCAGTCCAAATTTCTTGCGATGGTTCAGCTAGGTCTCTACGATTTCAAAATGGAACAAGTGAAGGTGAAAGAAATTCTCGATAAGGTACTGGAGGATCTTCGCGAAAAAATTGACTCAAGAAAAATTAACGTGAAACTTTCGGTGAGCGTCGATATGTTAGAAACAGACAGATTTGTCTTTTACACCATCTTAAAAAATTTACTCTCGAACGCTGTCAAGTACTCTTACCCGGAGTCGGAGGTGGAAATCTTCGTTTCCCGAGAGAAGCTGACTGTGAAGGACCAGGGAATCGGAATAAAGGAAGAGGAGAAAGAGAGAATCTTCGAGCGTTTCTACAGAGGCTCAGAAGCACTGAAAATGGCCCCCGGTTCTGGACTGGGCCTTTCCATAGTGAAACATCTGTGTGAGATGATGGGGTACAAAATTGAGTTCAGATCACAGTGGCTTCTGGGATCTGAATTTATTGTTTGGTTCAGATGATGTACTCGTCTTCCTCGTCTTCTGTTTCCATAACGTAACCGTCTTCTCTTGTGCACCACGCTGGAAGCGGAAACTTCACCGTGAGAGGAAGATTCAGAAACGGCTGGTCCACTATCACCTCACCCTGTTTGAGAAGAGCAGCTTTTCTCTTGTAATGATCTGTAAGATGTGAGTACTCCGGCTTCAAAAGCTCGGCACCTTTTTGCCTGCCAACCACCACGGTGGCAGCCTGTGTGATAACCCTGTAGTCGACTTCGGAAGCTGTTTGTTCCGCACCGATGAGGATCACCCTGAACGACCTGCCACGCTCTGCCACATCCCTGAAGATGTTTGCGAG
>NZ_JAGGZH010000007.1 GCF_021162145.1 Thermotoga sp. | reverse complement strand
ATGAAAGCTGAATTTAATACGGCTAATCCTTGCATTTAGATGGACGCTCCCCTTAATCCGTTAAAAATCTCCGAAGTGATGGTTTTTATCGTCCTAAGAGGAATATGAACTTCTGTGTCTAAGCACGCACATCGTTGACTGGAGCGAGTTTTTATCGTCCTAAGAGGAATATGAACTCAATGTAGGAGAGGGATCTTTTGAAGTGATTATCCGTTTTTATCGTCCTAAGAGGAACTATGAATCAAATAATATGGGTTCCGCACCCATTTCTATAAGCCTTTATCTGCTTTAAGAAGAACACGAGCAATAATATGGTGAGAGGATGTCTTCTTTTTCAAAAAATTAGAAGAGTCTCACATTTTTCCAGAAAGAACCTCTTCCGCTTTGAGTCTCACAGCCTCCAGAAAGCGATCCGATTTGTACTCACAGTAAGCTTTCATGTAAAGCGCGCCTTTTTCTGTTAGAATTTCTATCTTCAAACAGCCGTCCTGCACGAAAACCCTGAAAGAGTTTCCAGAGCTCTTTTCAGAACTACCTGTGAGATGCAGGGAGTTTATCCATGGAAGCTTGCTGAGACTTTCGATCGCTTTGTAGGTTCGCTGAACCACTTTTTGTCCATGGATTTCAAAGCCGACGAGCTTTTCTTCAGGAGATCTGCTAGAGTAAAAGACGGGATGGTCAATGACCGAATAGTCCCAATCCACACTTTCGGCGTAAATTAACCCCATTGGATTCAGAGCCACGTAGTCTTTTCCATCTATATGCACTCTGTCGAGAAACAGCTTCATTTTTTCAGGAACTCTCGACCAGCTTTTCCACTCACCGACCTTCAAAAACTTTGAAAGCTCCAGCTCACTGGCCGCATCAAGAAGAGCAAAGACCAACTTGTTTCTGTTGTAAACTTCCTGATCCAGGCCTACTGGAAGTGGTGGAAGTACTACCATGTGGTTGAACCTTTCAAACCTGTAACAGACGGGAATGCCAAGGGCCTGACCCAGAGCTACTGCGTAGGCTATCTGTGCCTTATATCCTCCCGTTGCGTTGATAACGACCCTTTCCCTGCTCGACCTTGCGTACTTTGCCATTTCCCTGACGAGATTCCTCAATCCCTTGTTTCTGAAAGTAAACTCATCTTTGTCATTCAGTCCTTCTACCTTCACCACGTGAACACTTTTGAAATCCAACCCGTGATCGTTCTCTTCGAAATAATCCTTCAGGATCCTACCTATCTTTTCTCCCTCCGGAGTATCTGAAACAAGAAGGTAAAGCGCTGCTCTGTGCTCCACAATTCCCTGCTTGACAATGCTTGCCATCGAGTTGATTTCTGCTCCAAAGCTTCTGTTGTTCAAGGGATCATCCAGTTTTCTCAGGATTTTGACAATCTCTGAGAGTCTGTTTTCTTCATAAAACACCCTGGCTTCTTTCCCAAGATTTTCTCTGTTGATGTTTTGATAAAGACTTGCACCAACTGTACATATCGCGTGATCCTTCATACTTCTCCTCCTCTCAGCACCACCATACCGAACCCCATGCTGTTCTTCTCTCCAAATCCCGCCTCGTACCCGATCTCTATCAGTTTTCTGTCACCGCAGATTTTGAACGGAAAGACAACAGCTCTGACGAAGACGTCCTTCAATCTGATGCGTTTTGTTATACGCTCTCTGGACTTTATGTAGTTCCAGTCTGGTATGATCTCCACGTCACCTTCAGAATCCTTTCCGTAGAAGATGCGATACTTTTTGAACAGGTTCTTTTTGAAAGCTTCGTAGAATTCTTCCTCAGTTGGGAGGAGGTATCTGTGAACCAGCCTGCCGTTTCTTTCTTCAGGAACGCTCACAACCAGAGGAGAGATCATGATGAAATTGTACTCTGAAAGAACAGGAAGGGGATCTTCAACGGCGATCGACTGGACTACGAACTCGGCGTTTCCAACTCTTATCACAGGATTTTCTGAAAGAGATGCAAACATGTACCTCACAAAGTCGACGACAGGAGAAGATATGTGCCACCATCCTCTTCCTGGAGACACTATCAATTTATCGCCTTCCACCCTTGAGTTCTCGAAGAAAAGCTGGGAAAAGGTGAAGAATTTGAACCTTTTTCCGTATCCTGTTTCATGGAGGAACTTTGCGAAGTTCTCACTTTGAGAAGCCAGTCTTTTGTAGATGAAAGACGAAAGAAAGTAGTTGTAATTCAGCGGAATGCTAGTCTCCGACGTTTGAAAATGAATTCTTATCCTCATGTCACTCCCCCTTTTTGTGATAATTTTATCACTCTTGATTCTCGTCATCTTTCAAAGAAAACGACAGGCAAAGAGCCTGCCGTTCGGATCGTGACTCTCAATTTCCCTCGAATCCTTCAGGATGTGCTGAGTTAACTCTTTTTATCTCTTCTTTTCTTCCAGGCCATGTACTTTTTCAGATCTTTCTGGACGAGATCCCAGACGAATCTTATAACCGCTGCATCGTCGATGTATCCGATGACAGGAATGAAGTCGGATATGGGGGACAAAATAGAGCATTCTTTCAACATCGAAAAAAGCACCTTGAATTTCTCGAAAACACTTCCAATCTTTTCAGAAGCCCTCTCGAGGATTTCTTCTTCACTTTCTACGCACTTTTTTGCTTTTTTGAGAAGTTCTTCATTTTCGTCTTCGAGAAATTCTTCATAAGTAGTTCTCACCTTTCAAGGCTTTCACCTCCTTCGTGCCTGTGAGTTTGCAAATGGGATTTTTGAAGCACTTCAGAAGAGAAAAAGACAGCGGGCGAAAGGTCCACTGCTCGGATGATACTTATCAGGTCTCTTCCAATTTTTGCTTTTTGTTTCTCACTCGTATTCTTCCTCGGTATCCTCGAGTTCTTCGATCAATTCACCAATGGCCACAAGAATTGCTATTACTACTGTGATAGTCTTTAAGAAGGTATCCGTTTTCATTGTGTTCTCCGAATTTCCCAGTACACTTTCCGTTCCCCTTTAAAATCGACCAGTTCGCATTCTTCGACGCCGCCTTTATCTCTTCCACCTTGTTTGCAATCAAGAACCATGACTCGAAGTCTTCATCTGGAAGATCTTCTAGATATAAGATCATTTTCACAGCCATCGATTTTTCACCGATCGAGGATGCCACTTCCGAACTTTTCTGGCTTGCTTTCGCTCTCTCTGAATTCACACTTACACTTTCTATCTATACAGCATTGCTGAGAGGTATGGGAACGAAAAACAAAAAGCCGGGCACGAAGTCCGGTACACGCTCTGGTACTGTCAGCAGGCTTCTCCTGTTTCAAATTTTAAATGCTCACATAAGTTCCCTTCTGCTTCACAAACTCTATAAACCTTCTATACGTTGGATGAACAGAGAGTGTACTGGAATCTCCTATTGCCACCAGTTTTCTCTTTGCCCTCGTGAGAGAAACGTTGAGCCTCCTCAAGTCCTCAAGAAAACCCATCTCTCCTCTCCCGTTTGATCTTACAAAAGATATGATGATCACCTCTTTTTCTCTTCCCTGAAATCCATCCACACTGTGGACTTTCACCTTCTCTTTGACGAGGTCCTTTATCAGGTCCACCTGGTCATCGTAGGGGGTAATCACTCCTATCCACTCTTCCTTCACTCCCATAGAAAGAAGCTTTTCCACGATCTCTTTCACTATCCTGGCTTCCAGTGGGTTTTCTCTCGATGGAGAGTCTTTCCTTTGTCTTTCGAACCTGTCCGGTCTGCTTCTGGTGTCTACAAACACGAGTACGTTTTTAGGCGAGAGTATCATGTCCCAGAGCTTACCAAAGCTCGGTGGTTCCACACTGAGGTCAAGAAGGGTGATGTTTTTCACACTGTCGTCTGCCTTGAGTTTTCTATCGTAGAATTCGGTGCTGGGGAACTCCATCAGGAGTTCGTTCATGCGGTACTGAGTGTCGAGGAGAAGAGATTTCTCAGGATACTTCTTTATGAGCTCTTCAAAAAGAGTTCTAGAAAGGTCCCTTGCCTCCTCCGATAGTACTGTTGGAGGAAGCTGTCTGTGATCCCCAGCGAGAACGAACTTTTTCCCTTTGGAAATGGGAATCAAGATGCTCGGAATCGTTGCTTGAGACGCTTCATCGACCACTACCACATCGAAGAGGATGCCCGCCACTATGTCCAGAGCGGCAGACGAGTTGGTGGAGAGCACTACCTGAGCTTTCCTCACTATACTGTTCGCAATTATCTCCTCTTTTTCTTCGATGAGCTCTCTTGTTTTCTGTATCCTGTCGTTCAGCTTTATCCACTCTGCCATTTCTTTCATCTTTTCTTTTGGAACACCCCTGACGCTCCAGTTCTTCTCGGCGTACTCCAGGATCTTTTCGTCACTCAGTCCTCTCCTCCACTGAGGCGATGGTTTGGTAAATCTGTCTCTTTTTTCAATCAGCCTGGAGAGTTCCTCTTTCATTTCTTTCACCTTTGCGTACTCATCGTGAGTTTCGATCTGATGTGCAAGGGTGGATTCCTTCAGGTGTGCGGACACCCTCGACGGATGACCTATTCTCACGAGCGACACTTTTCCCCAGAGTCTTTCTACCAGGTTGTCCACCGCAAGGTTGCTCTCCGCTGTGACAAGAAGTTTTTTTCCACGTGCTACTTCCTGCCTAATGTACTCCACGAGAGTTCTTGTCTTTCCTGTTCCAAATGGCCCGTGTATGAGGAAGAAATCGGAACTGCCGAGGGCAAGTGATACTGCCTCTCTTTGACTGTCATTGAGACCCTCATCAAATGGTGTGAAGGGCTCTTCCAGAGATTCTCCAGGTTTCCTCTTCCTCAGGAGAAGCTCGAGCGCTTTTTTCCCCTCTGGTGAAAGGCTCTTCAGATTCTCTATTTGTCTTCTGAAGGTGATGTCACTTGCAAACAGATCTATTCTGACGTTTTTGAGTTTCCAGGGTGGAAGTCTGTCGACCGCCACGGTAATGAAGCGTGTTCCTTTTTCCACCACAGTTCCCGTGTAATCACTTTTCAGAGGATTGCCTTTGCTTATGAGAACGAGGTCCCCCACCCCGATTTCTGTGTCTATCTCCTTTCTTCTTCCGAATCTCACAAGGAAATACCCAAGCTCTTCTCCCACGAACTTTCCTGTGAGGCCAAGAATGGCGCGTCCTTTCTTTTCTCTCTCCTCTCCAGAGAGACGTTTTATCTCGTCGAGCATGGCGGAGATTTCGGCGTTTCTCTCGAGTTCTACAAGTCTTATGAGCTTCTTTACGAACTGCTGAACTGTCATTCTCCTCTCACCCTCATCCTCGGACCGTCCTGGATGAATCTCCCTCTGAATTCTTTCTCCTTCAACATCAGATGACTGTCGAGGTCGTGGAAATCGAACGCACCTGTTCCAAGGGCAAAGTGTACGCTCTGGTTTATTCCAAGGCTGGACTCTCCCATACATCCTATCATGAGTTTCAGCCCCGCTGCCTCTGCGATCTTCACAATGGAAAGAGCGTCAGAGATACCGGACTTCATGAGCTTGATGTTCACATAATCCACTGCTTCTTCCTTCACAAGTCTCATCACGTCGAACTTCGTCCTCGCAGATTCGTCCGCCGCCACAGGAAACGGAGAGTGAAACCTCACAAACTTCAGGCCGTCTATATCCTCTCTCCTCACAGGTTGCTCATAGACAGACACATCCACTCCCGCCTGGTAGATTTTCCTCGCAAATTCCAGAGCTTCCTTCGGAGAGTAACCCATGTTCGCATCAACGATGTACTTCGCACCTTTTGTGACCTTTGCTATCTCCACCATTGCCTCGATGTCTTCTCTCAGGTTCTCTCCCACCTTGACCTTTATCACCCTGAAGCCCTCCTCGAAGATCTTCTTTGCCTCCTCCACTCGCTTTTCTACGGAGTCTATTCCCACTGTCTTGTCCGTTTCTATTTCGCTCTTTGCACCTCCAAGAAGATAACACACCTGGGTGCTGAGTTCCTGCGCCAGAGCGTCGAGCACTGCGAACTGAATGGCCGCCTTCAAACTCGGAAAGGCAAAGAACTTGTCCGTGATCTCAAAGATCCTTGCGTAGTTTCGAACGTCCAAGCCGGTGATCATGTCTTTCACTACATTTTCAACTGCCAGAAGAGCCTCCACTCTCTCCCCGTTCACCCTGAATGAAGGAGATGCTTCTCCGTAGCCTTTGATACCGCTCTCGAGTGTGATCTCAACCTCTACGTTTTTACTCTCGGAAGAAATGCTGCCCGTTATATGGAAGGGCTTTTCGTACTCGTATCTTCTGATGGTGAATTTCACATCTACTACCCTCGACATCGCTCACACCTCCTCGAAACTCAAAACTTCCAGAGAACTTTCGAAAGGAAGCCTTCCGTCCTCGTCTTCCGCCTCCCCCACCTGATTGTCGGTGGGATCCTGTCTGATGTAACGCGGTTTTGGATCAAAATCTTTCATGAAATTGTCGTTCGCTACCATTCTGAAACCATCCAAGTTTCCAAAGTAAAACCTCCTGAAGGGTTCCTTTTCCCTTCTTGCACCTCCAAAGGAAAGATCCGCTGGAAGCCAGCCGTAAGGTTCCACGTAGAAAAGTGCCCAGTCGTGCGGGGAGGCAAAGACTGGGTTTATGTACCATCCAGACTGCCACCTTGCCGGAATTCCTGCTATTCTGCACATCGTTATGAACAAAAGAGCCTGGAAACCACAATCGCCTTTCAGATTGTCCACCACAAAGTCTGTGATGTTCTCATAGAGAGCGTACGGTTTCACATAAGAGTATCTTACGTTGAGTGTAATCCAGTCATAGATCTTTTTCGCTTTGAGATACGGATTTTTCTCGCTTCCCACCACTGTTTCGGTGAACCACCTGAGTTTCGGTGTGAAGACGATGTGAGGAGGCTCTTCCTTCAGGAATTCTTTGAAACGCTTGGGTTCTTCGACCGTTTCGGGGTTGATACGGCTTGTCCACTCCCTCACGGTGTACTCGAACTCCACGAAGTAAACGGTGTCGTTTCCTTCGAAGTATATCGTTCTCTGTGGAACATTGTTCGGCGCCAGATAGAACTCCTTGTGACTTGCCCGCAGAAGTTTTACGTTTTTGGTTTGGAAACCCTCTTTGGGGAACGGAAGCCAGACACGGTTCCTGGAAGAAGCTTTCTTCAATCTCAGGGTGATCCTTGCCTTCACAAGGTATTCCTTAGGTTTTTCACCTCTTATGAGACGCTCCAGACGATCATGAAGGATCTCTCGGGCTTTTTCGCCTTTTTCATCCTTTTTCTTAAGTTTTTCTTTGTACTCTGGTTTTACAAAGATAAGATTGTGAAAGAAGCGCCTTTCGAATCGTCTCTTTCCATCTACAACTATGTAGTCAAGAACGCCTTCTTTCAGAAGACGGCGAAACTCTTCTTCGGAAAAGTCTTTAAACATCTCTTTGAGTTTTTCAAGTGCTTCTCTTTCATCGAAAGGATAATTTTCGAGTAGCCTTTCAATTCTTTCTTTCTCATAGATGAGTCTTTTGCGTTGAAGTGATGGAAGGTCTTTCTTCAAAAACTCATCGATCAGCTTCAAAGCAGTGGAAAAGTTTCCCAGCGTTTCCTCTCTGATGACATCCTCTGGTAAACTGTAGATGAGAAACTCCATAGTCTGAACCTCCTTGAAAGGGAAGTGAAAGGTGTGTTCATAGAACTATCTTACCCCATAGAAGAGAAAATGATAAAGTATCCAGACAACCCCCCAACTTATTTTGAGCCGACGGATAGGATCGAGCAGGGAGACATTGTTAACACAACGATGATCCACCACTTCTCTCACACAGGAACCCATGTGGATGCTCCGTTTCACTTCTGCAAAGATGGCTGGACTTTGGATGAAGTTCCGCTCGAGTACTTCGTGTTCGATCACCCCGTGCTTGTGAGCAAAGAAAAAGCCCCCACGGAACTCTTCACAATAGAAGATCTAAAAGGGGTGGACCTGAACGGAGCAGATCTTCTCATGTTCAGATCGGGCTTTTCCAGGCTCAGAAAAGAAGATCCTGCCACCTATCGGTTCTCGTTCCCTGGGATCTCTCCAGAACTCGCAAAATTCTTGAGAGAAGAAGTTCCAAGTCTCAAAGCGATCATGCTCGATTTTCTCAGTGCTGATCCCCTTGTTGCGGGAGCAAAAGAAGGGTATCTTGCTCATAAGTGGCTTCTTTCGAAGGAGTTCAGCAGGAAAAGACCGATTATCATTTTCGAAGATGTGAATCTAGAACCCATCGTTGGAAAGAAAATAAAGCGTGTGATCGCACTTCCAGTGAGATTCAAAGGGTTGGACGGAGGCCCTGTCAGCGTGCTGGCGGAGGTGAAGTGAGTTAAAACAGATTCATTACAAGAGAAGAGAAAACAGGAACGGATACGTTTTGACACTCCCGATCCCCTAAAGGGGATGGGATTCTTGGCAGCTCTTCAGGCTGCCTTCTATGGAGCGCTTACTGCTCCATGGCCACAGAGGTGCGGGTTGAACCTCACACCTCTGGCGGGTGCCAACACCGCTACTACTTGGGACTTTCTCCCAAGATACCTTCGCCAAATGTTTATCGCTCCCACTCCGTCCCTGTGATAGCTGAATCCGCATTCTCCACATCTGTAATTTCGACCATTCGGATGGTTCCTGCTACCACATACAGGACATTCCTTGCTAGTGTATGCTTCAGAAACCATCTTTACCTCAATCCCGAACAGCTCTGCCTTGTAGGTTATCATCTCGATCGTTTTCCTGTAAAGCCATTGATGAAGTTTCTGGTTGAAGTTGTCGTTTCCTTTTGCATTTTCTCTGATGTTTGTGACGTCTCCAATCACGATGGTTCCGATTTCTTTTTGCAGGCACAACCCGATGAAGTTGCTTGTTATCTTGTGCAGTATGTCTCTTATCTTGTTCCCTGCTCGTTGAAGCATCCTTCTTTTGGCTTTCAGCAGTTTTCTGTATCTTCTGGAGTCTTTTTTGCACCTGCTTAGCGCTCTCTGAAACTCTGCCAGTTTCTTGTTGCGGTATCTGATTGTGCTGTTTAGAACTCCACCGTGGTATGAGATTACTTCAGAGCCATCAAAGCAGGTTATGGGACGGAGTATCCCAAGGTCCACTGACATAATGCCAGCTTGATTACTCTTACGTTTGTTCTTCACCTCTATTCCAAGGTGAAGATAGTATTTCCCGTCTTCATAGACGAGTTTTACCTGTCTGATTTTTGTGTTAGCAGGCAGTCTCGTTGGTATCAAGATCGGCTTTTGAGCGCTGCCCAGCGAAAGTCTCAAAGTTCCGTCGGGCAAAAGTTTTATGGCAGTCTCTTTCCAGATGAAGGGCATGAAGTTTTTCTTTTTGTACGGTGGCTTTAGATCTGGATTTTCCTTGCTTGCTTTGAAGTAGCTGTAGAGTGCCTGAAAGTACTGCTGAACCATGGCCTGTTTTGAATGGGTGTGAATGTTGATGCTGCTGGCCCATCGCAGGATGTACTTTTGTGCTGTGTTGGGTGAAAGCCAGAAATTCTTTTTTCGTTTTATCTTCCTGACCAGGGACATGGTTTTGTTGTAGATTCTGGCTGCTGTCTTGTTCAGTTCAGAGCACAGAGGGTAAAGCCCTCTTGGAACAGGTACCTTGTAGGTTCTGATCACATGTTCTGGCACTCTTTTATGTACCTCCTGATGGCTTCACAGACATCACCCTGTACAATCGTACCACACATCTGATAATTAACAGGCCCCTTACTCTTCCCCTGAAGGAAAAGACCTTGCGGGGCTGGTTTTTCTGTCATCTATCGACAGAGGAAGAACCTCACAGGTTGTGGCAACCACGCTTCCCAGAAAGGCGGGAAAGAAATCCATCAACCCCGCGTGAAAGATCATGTAAGCAACAAAGAGGTTGACAACAAGGGCCGTTATCGTTCCTTCAAGGCTCTTGTGGAATAACCTTTTTTTTCCAAAGGAAATTCCTACGATCTTCGCGGTCATATCCCCAAAGATGAGAAAACACCCTGCTGTGAAAGAAACTTCCTTTTCGAAGAGCAGAAAGCTTAGAAGTACTCCAAGCAAAAATAACGTCATGGAGGAGATCTTTTTTCTTTCTCCACTCCTGTAGATCTTCACCTCAAGTTCCTCGTGGAAGAATCTGTGAACCCGCCGACTGATCAACCTCGAGATATCGGCCAGAAGGAAGATGGAGAAAACAACCATCACGAGCAACAGGAATTCTTCTTTTTCCATTTTCAAGCTAAGAAGAAGGAGAAGAAAAGCGGCAGGCCTGATCAGTACTCTCCAGCCTGCTTCACCCAGCTTCATCGCTCTCTCTTCCAGAACGTTCCTCAGATTGATCATCCAGAGTGTACCCACAATAATCCAGAGAAACCAGAGATGATTGATTCCTCTGAACGAAAGGATCAATCCAAGGGCGGGAAGAACGAATGTTCCCACAACATCCCCCTTCCTGCTACTCCAGAGGAGAACAAGCACAAGAGACAAAAGGACAAACAGATCCGAGAGGAACCACTGGATTGGAAACTTCAACCATGTGTTCCAGAGGAAGAAAAGAAGAAGCCCCACACTCGTTGCCGCTCCTTTTCCTCCTCTGAACTGCAAACAGAAGGGGAAGACATGACCAATCACCGCAAAATACCCTGACAAGAGTGCAACAGAATCTGACTGCCCCATCGCTTTTGAGATCTGTACAGCGAGAATTCCTTTCGTTGTATCGTAGAAAGCTGTGACCATGGCCGGCCACAACCCCACCGTTCTATAAACGTTTGTGGTCCCCGCGTGTTTCGTTCCCACGCTCCTTACATCCACTCCTGCGATGACTTTCACGAGAAAATAAGCGGGCAGGATACTCCCCAGCAGGTATCCGATCAGAAGAGAAAGGATTATGTTCGATCACCTCGAGAAAACCCCGCCGATTGGCGGGGTGTCTTCACACTTTAAGTCTCAAAAGATCCCTCAGATGTTTCCTCTCTTCTTCGATGATCAACTGAACCGGCTCTTTTTCTGGCACATAGCTCAGTATCTCGCTATAGAATACAATGGAGTCTTTCTCAACTTCTATTGCTCTCCTTATTGCTTCTCTCAGATCGTCAGGTGGTGTGTCTTCTAGTTTTGGAAAGATGGAGATCTCCGCGAGAGATTCCAGGTATCCAAGTAATTCGTCGGATGAGTTGAGCTCCTGCTCATATTTATCCAGGATTTCTTTGAACCTTCTGGAGTGGTCTCTCTCCTGTTCTGCGAGTCTTTCAAAAAGAGCTTTTGTTTCCCCTTCAGTTTTTTCAGCAAGGTTCTTGTAGTAAGAATAACCGGTTGATTCAATCTTCAAAGCGATGTTTAAAAGATCCTTCGGCCCTATCATTCTACCGCCTCCTCCACAGGCAGAGCCGGTGTGACCTTACTGATGGCACCGAACCTGCAGACTTCAATACAACTGCCGCACCTGACACACTCTGCCTGACTTATCGTGTGTGGCTGTCTCACCTGACCACTTATACATTGAACAGGGCAGACTCTCGCACAGGCAGTACAACCGACACACTTTTCTGGATCTATCACGTAACTGATGAGGGCTTTACATTTCTTAGCAGGGCATTTCTTCTCTCTGACATGCGCCAGATACTCGTCCCTGAAGTATCTAAGGGTCGAAAGAACAGGATTCGGTGCCGTCTGACCAAGTCCACAGAGAGATGTGTCCTTTATTACATTTGCTAGTTTCTCAAGCTCTTCTATGTCCTCCTCTGTTCCCTCACCGGAGGTGATTTTCTCCAGGATCTCAAGCATTTTTTTCGTTCCTTCTCTACAGGGTGTACACTTCCCACAGGATTCTTCCACAGTGAACTCGAGGAAGAACCTTGCAACGTCGACCATACAATCGTCCTCGTCCATCACAATCATTCCACCTGAGCCCATGATCGCACCGAGTTTTTGCAGGGATTCAAAATCAACCGGGGTGTCTATGTACTCAGCGGGAATACAACCTCCACTGGGGCCTCCCGTCTGAATGGCCTTCAGTTTTTTGTCACCCACTATTCCGCCACCGATTTCGTAGATGAGCTCTCTGAGAGTGATTCCCATTGGAACTTCCACAAGCCCCGTGTTCTTCACCTTACCGGCGAGCGCGAAGACCTTCGTACCCGGGGAGCTCTCCGTTCCGTACTTCCTGAACTCCTTCGCACCATTTCTGATGATCCAGGGTACGTTCGCGAGCGTTTCCACGTTGTTAATCACAGTTGGATATCCCCATAGGCCTTTTTCAACGGGGTATGGAGGTTTCACTCTGGGTTGGCCCCTCTCCCCCTCTATGGAAGCCATGAGTGCTGTCTCCTCACCGCAAACAAACGCTCCCGCGCCGATTCTGATCTCGATGTCGAAAGAGAAGTTCGTTCCCATGATGTTTTCTCCGAGAAAACCATACTCTCTTGCCTGCTCCAGCGCGATGCTGAGTCTTTCTATGGCAAGGGGATATTCAGCCCTGACATAAACGAAACCTTTCTGGGCGCCTACTGCGTAAGCGGCGATTGCCATTCCCTCAATGACTGCATGCGGGTCTCCTTCGAGGACAGATCTGTCCATGAACGCTCCAGGATCTCCTTCGTCTGCGTTACACACAACGAATTTCTTCTCAGCTTTCTGTTTTGCTGCAAATTCCCACTTGAGCCCCGTTGGAAAACCTGCTCCTCCCCTTCCCCTGAGTCCACTGTCTTTGATCTCTTTTATCACGTCTTCTGGCTTCATCTGAAGGGCCTTTGCGAGTGCAAAATATCCATCTCTTGCGATGTACTCTTCTATCTTCGTAGGATCAATGATACCGAGGTTTCTCGTGACGATCTTCACCTGTTTTTTGAAGAAGGGGACCTCCTCGTGAACCTTGGGAACGGGTTTTCCCTCGGGAGCCCGGTAGAGATATTTTTCGACGATCCTTCCCTTCAGAATGTGTTCTTCAACTATTTCCTTTGCTGCCTCGGGAGTGAGTTTTTGATAGAACACCCCATCCGGGTAGATTACGGCGATCGGTCCCAGCGTACATGCACCCATACAACCTGTTTCTATGATTCTGACGGCTTCATCAAGACCATATTTTTTCAGTTCTTCTTCGAAGGCATCCTTAACGCTCTTTTCACCGGCGGAGATACAGGCTCCTCCCGCACAGATGAGAATCGTGCTCGTTGTAAGCGACACTTCCTTCACCTCCAGTGTCAAGCTTCTCCTCTTCTAATGACCATATCCTCTACCACTCTTCCTTCCAGTATATGCATCTTCACTATTCTTCTCGCGTTCTCAGGTGTTACTCTGCCGTACACGATGGGCTCCTGTCCTTCGAGTCTCACTTCCACCGTCGGTTCTACCTCACAGAGACCCATACAACCAGACTGGACAACCGACACATCGCTCACGTTGTATTCGCTGAGCGCCTCGACGATCGCTTTCAAGGTCTCCTTTGCACCGGCAGCGATCCCACACGTTCCCATTGCAACCGTTATCTTTCCTCTCTTGCCAGTTTCTCCTCTCAACTGAAGCTCTTTAAGGACCTGCTCCTTTATTTTCATTAGCTCCTCCAAGCTTTTCACCTTACCCATTCCTCATCCCTCCCGCCTGTATTTGTTTATGATTTGAGGCACCATGTCGGGTGTCACCCTGCCATAGAAGTCGTTATCGTCCACCATGACGACTGGGGCCATACTGCACGCACCAAGACACCTCACACCGTGAACGGAGAAGAGCCCATCGCTTGTGGGTTCGTCTGGATTTACCTTGAGTTCTTCGAGAAATCTTTCGAAGATCCTGTCTGCTCCCTTCACGTAGCAAGCTGTTCCAAGACATACTTTGATCTGATGCTTTCCTTTGGGTTTTGTGGAGAAAAAGTTGTAGAAAGTGACCACACCGTAGATTTTGGAGAACGGAACATTGAGTTTGTCCGAGATGAACTCGAGGACATCTGCCGGAAGGTATCCGAACAGTTCCTGAGCCTTGTGAAGCACCTGTATCAACACATCCTTTTTTCCCTCGTAGTCGTTCTTTTCTATGTACTCATCCAGTTCTTTGAAAATCTCTTCTTTTGACTTGACCAACCCAGCCACCTCCTAACCGAAATTAAATCGAGAATTTTTTCACAATTTTTATCTGATATTTTTTTCACATTCATCACTCCAATTATATCATTCCAGAACGTTGTACACCGAAAAGAAAAGAAAAATTTGTGAAGTGATAGAATCAAAAAGGAAGATTGAAGCTGGGTGATCGTTCGATATTCGACAACGAACTCCTTTACGCTGACGGACAACACAAGTTCTTCTTTCTGGGATGGGAAGAAAAAGAAGAAGAAAAAGAAAAAGAGATTGTCCAGACGAATCGATTTCTGATACTGGACGGTAACGAAGAAGCTCTTCTAAATCCGGACAGAGCACACGTCCTCTCACGTGTTATGTCCAATATCACCGAAATAACGGAACTCTCCAACATAAAACACATATTCTACACACCCCAGGATCCTGACGTCACATCCGATATACTGCTTTAGCTTTCCATATGCGAGAGCGCAAAGATATACATCTCCTCCCTTTGGGTTAGATTTCTTCCTCATTGAATCTATTTGGTTTTTCGACCAGAAAAGGATCGTTCCGATCTGATCTCGTCGACAATTTCTAGGTGATTCCATGAAAGAAATCGTAGACAAACTGACGTTTGCCTTCTTCGCAGAGAATACTATCATACATGTCGCTCACAAGCCAGCTCGACGAAGCATTGACCAGAAAGTTTCAAAGAGTTCAACAGAAGGTGAAAGGCATCAAAGATAGATTCATAGAACTCAACAGGGTGTTTCAAAAAATATCACAGGATTTCCAGAAGGACAGTGAGAAACTGATCGAAGCCGTTCAGGAAATGGAAAACCATGAAGATAGCACGGGAGACCAACATCCTCGATTTGAACGCCACCATAGAAGCAGCACGTACGGGAGAGGCCGGAAGGGGGTGCGGTGGTTGCAAGCAAAGTTCAGAACCTTCCCAATGAGATGAACGAGGCCACAAAATAGATCGAAGGCAAAACGATAAAGATAATAGAATCCACCCAGCGTTCCCTTGAAAATCTGGAATTCATGGCAAATCTTTTCGAGACGGTAGGAAGAACCCTTCAGAACATGATCCAGTCCATGGAGAAAAACGTAGTCCTCCTTGCAAGAAGTAAAGGACACCCTTGACAACTCGAGTAAAACGTTGTCCGAAGAAAGTGAAGAGATCAACACAGCCACAGAAGTGCTGGAAGAGACAACTAAAGGATTCACAACGATAACGAGAGTGATAAACTCTGTGGTCTCTGCTCAGAAGAAGCTGAAAGACCTGGAGATTTAATAATCTGTTCAAGTATATCATTTATGAAATGAACCATGTATTTGATACAATTACGTGGGTTAAATCACATTTGTAAGGAGGTGCAATCGATGCCCGTTGCGAAGAAATACTTCGAGATTCGATGGCATGCACGAGCCGGTCAGGGTGCAAAGAGTGCTTCTCAGATGCTGGCAGAAGCGGCACTGGAGGCAGGAAAGTTTGTTCAAGCGTTTCCGGAATACGGTGCAGAAAGAAGGGGCGCTCCCATGAGGGCGTTCAACAGAATAGGCGATGAGTATATCAGAGTGAGATCTGCAGTAGAAAATCCAGATGTTGTTGTAGTGATCGATGAGACACTGCTTTCCCCCACTATCGTGGAAGGTCTGTCAGAGGATGGTATCCTCCTCGTGAATACGGTGAAGGATTTCGAATTTGTCCGGCGGAAAACGGGTTTCAACGGAAAGATCTGTGTGGTTGATGCCACAGATATCGCTCTTCAGGAGATAAAACGCGGTATACCGAATACACCTATGCTTGGAGCCCTGGTCAGGGTAACGGGTATCGTCCCACTCGAAACGATAGAACAGAGAATCGAGAAGATGTTCGGAAAGAAGTTCGCCCCTGAGATTGTCGAGGCAAACAAAAGGGCTTTGAAACGGGGATACGAAGAAGTGAAATGTTCAGAATGAGGAGGTGTGAAGATGTCTCTGAAAAGTTGGAAAGAAATCCCTATCGGAGGAGTCATTGACAAACCGGGAACGGCAAGAGAGTACAAGACAGGAACATGGCGTGTGATGAGGCCTGTTCTTCACAAAGAAAAATGTATAGATTGTATGTTCTGCTGGCTTTACTGTCCCGATCAGGCAGTTATCCAGGAAGGCGGTATCATGAAAGGATTTGACTACGACTACTGCAAGGGTTGTGGACTCTGTGCAAGTGTCTGTCCAAAGCAGGCCATAGAAATGAGACCCGAGACAGAGTTCTTGGGTGAGGAGGGATGAAAATGGAAAGGGCTGTCGAGAGAGTGGCCGTCACTGGTGCCGAGGCCGTTGCTCACGCGATGAGGCAGATAGAACCTGACGTTGTTGCGGCATACCCCATAACACCTCAAACACCCATTGTCGAATACTTTGCCAGGTTCGTCGCGGACGGTGTTGTCAGAACAGAGATGATACCCGTTGAAAGTGAACACAGTGCCATGAGCGCAGTTGTGGGAGCTGCTGCCACGGGTGCAAGGGCGATGACGGCAACCAGTGCAAACGGCCTTGCGCTGATGCACGAAATAGTTTACATCGCCGCATCCTACAGACTTCCCATCGTGATGCCTGTTGTGAACAGGGCGCTGAGCGGTCCAATAAACATACACTGTGATCACAGCGATGCGATGGCAGAAAGAGACTCCGGTTGGATACAGCTCTTCGCCGAGACAAACCAGGAGGCTTACGACCTTACAATCCTTGCTGTGAGACTTGCAGAGCATTCCAATGTGAGACTTCCCGTCATGGTGAACCTGGATGGATTCATTCTTTCTCACGGAGTGGAGCCCGTTGAGCTCTATCCTGACGATCTTGTGAAGAAGTTCGTTGGAGAACCCAAACCCATGTATCCTCTTCTGGACACCGATCATCCTGTGACGTGGGGTCCCCTTGATCTTTACGATTACTACTTCGAACACAAGAGGCAACAGGTTGAAGCGATGGAAAACGTGAAAAAAGTGTTCCCTGAGATCATTAAAGAATTCGAAGAGACGTTCGGGAGAAAATACTGGTTCGTTGAACCATACAGGTTGGACGATGCGGAACACGTGATAGTTGCTCTTGGTTCCACGAACAGCACGATAAAGTACGTGGTCAATGAGATGAGGGAAGAAGGATACAAAGTTGGTGCACTGAAAATCTGGATGTTCAGGCCGTTCCCGAAGGAACAACTACAGGAGCTCCTCAACGGAAGAAAGAGCGTGGTTGTACTCGACAGGGCCGTTTCCTTCGGAGCAGAAGCACCGCTTTACGAAGCTGTGAAGTCCTCCCTGTACGAAGTTGCAGCAAGACCCAATCTGGGATCCTACGTGTATGGCCTTGGTGGAAGGGACATAAAACCAGAACACATCAGGAAAGCCTTTGAAGATGCAATAAACGGAAATCTAATCACGGACGAGCAGAGATATCTTGGCCTCAGAGAATGAAGGAGGTGTGAAGAATGCCCGTTAACATAAAACAGCTGGCCCAGGAGTTTGACAAAAAGGAAATTGGTATCACACAGGGACACAGACTTTGTCCTGGATGTGGGGCTCCCATCACGGTGAAGTTTGTGATGATGGTGGCAAAACATCTTGGATACGAACCAGTCGTTGGACTTGCAACAGGTTGTTTGGAGGTTTCCACCACCATATACCCGTACACTGCCTGGAGTGTTCCTTACATTCACAACGCCTTTGAGAACGTAGCAGCAACGATGAGCGGTGTGGAGACGGCTTATAGGGCTCTGAAAAACAAAGGAAAGATTCCTGAGGATAAAAAATACGCCTTCATAGCGTTCGGAGGAGACGGTGGGACGTACGATATTGGACTTCAGTCACTCTCTGGAATGGTCGAAAGAGGTCACAAGGTGCTCTACGTTCTTTACGACAACGAAGGTTACATGAACACAGGAAACCAGAGATCTGGATCCACACCACGAGGTTCTGACACTACAACAGCTCCTGTTGGAAAGAAGATCGCCGGAAAAGTTCAGCTGAAGAAGAACATCGTTGAAATCGTTGCAGCCCACGAGAATGTTTATGCTGCAACCGCTGTTCTGTCTGATCCTATGGATTTCTTCGCCAAGGTGGAAAAGGCTCTGAGCTTCGATGGCCCAGCGTTTATTGCTGTCCTCTCACCGTGTGTTAGATTCTGGAGGGTAACGGAGGACAAAACGGTTGAGATCTCAAAGCTCGCTGTGGAGACGAAATACTGGCCATTGTACGAAGTGGAAAGGGGAGTCTACAGAGTCACCAGAAAGCCGAGACAGTTCAAACCCATTGAAGAATTCTTGAAGGCGCAGGGAAGATTCAGGAAAATGCTCTCAAGACCTGATGCAAGAGAGTTTATAGACGAATTTCAAGAGTACGTTGACAGAAGATGGGAAAGGCTCCTCGTACTGGAGGAAGCCACAAAGGACAAACCCATCAGATAAGAGGCGGGGACAACCCCGCCTTTCTTATGAGGTGATACCGGGCTTTCCGGAAAGGTTGCCATAGTCACAGGCAGAGGGCAGGGAATAGGAGCCGCTATTACTCAGCTTTTTGCAAAAAACGGGATGAAAGTGGTTATAGCGGAAATAGACGAAGAAGCCGGTGTTGAAAGAGAAGAAATCCTGAGGTCGAAGGGCCTGGACGTCACTTTTGTGAACACAGACGTTTCAAATGAGGAGTCTGTAAAGAACATGGTGAAAAAAACTGTGGATATCTACGGTGGAGTGGATGTTCTTGTGAACAACGCTGCCATAACTTCTGTGAAGAGCATTTTCGAAAGGACTCTGGAGGAATGGGAAAAGGTCATCAGAGTTAATCTCACAGGCCCCTATATTTGCTCTCGATACTGTGCAAAAGAGATGATAAAACGTGGTGGGGGTGTGATCATAAACATAGCAAGCACGAGGGCCTTTCAGTCAGAGCCAGACACAGAGCCCTACTCCGCATCGAAGGGAAGGCTTGTTGCTCTTACTCATTCTCTGGCTGTGAGCCTTTCGAAATACAGAATAAGGGTGGTGTGCATCAGCCCGGGTTAGATAGAAACATCAGAGTGGAAAAAGAAATCTCTGAGGAAAAAGCCGGATCTGAGGCCCATCGATCACGAGCAACACCCTGCGGGAAGAGTGGGAAATCCGATGGATATAGCTCATCTTTGCGCCTTTCTGGCGGACGATGAAAAAGCCGGTTTCATAACGGGAGTGAACTTTATCGTCGATGGTGGAATGACGATAAAGATGATATACGAGGAGTGAAAAAACGGGGTTTGTCTTTGTAGGGCTTGGAGGAGCCATTAGAGTGTTTTTCCGGTACGTTCTCTCCAGGTTGATCAACTCACTCCTGCCGTTTTTCTATGTTCCTTTTGTGACAGTTGTTGTGAACACTGCTGGATCCTTCCTTCTTTCGTTTCTAACGTTCACTTCGATCGAAAGGGTTCCGATTTCCAGGGGGATGGTTTTCTTTTTTCAGAACGGGGGTTCTTGGTGCCTTCACCACTTTTCCTACCTTCACGTACGAGACACTTTCCCTCATCAAAGAAAGTCCCATGAGAGGAATAAGCTATGCACTGATGAATTTGCTCTTTGCTTTTGTCTGTGCGTATTTCGGTATGATTCTGGGGAGGGGGAGGCTGGTATGAAACTCCTCAAGGTATATAAAGTATATATTGGAGAAAAGAATAGGGGGGAAACCTCTCTTTGAGTTCCTCGTGAAACGCGCTTACGAACTGGGAATGAGGGGCGTCACCGTTTACAAAGGAATAATGGGTTTTGGTCATAAAAGACGCATGCACAGAAGCGATTTCTTCAGCCTTTCACCCGATCTTCCCATCGCCTTGGAGATAGTCGATGACAAGGAAGGGATAAACACGTTTCTAGGCGAGCTCGATGGTACAAACTTCGATGGTCTCGTCT
>NZ_JAGGZH010000006.1 GCF_021162145.1 Thermotoga sp. | reverse complement strand
TCGAAAGTGAAGAAGCTGAAAAAATAATTCTTTCCGAAGAAAATTCACCAAGAATATTTGCACCTTCTCAAACTGATGAATGGATTTCAGCTTTTATAGATGGAACATATCGCATAGTTAGGATAGGAACATACTGGGGGGTTCCTATATTTATAGGTAATATCGCAGCTTCGTTGGTGGAAAGGGATATTCTTACAAAACAACTAAAAGAAAAAGGAACCAGAACATCATTTATCGTGATTTTCTTTCCTTTTAAAGCATTCTGTAATTATTTCTCCAACAAGTCTGATGAAGCTGTTAAAAGAGTTCAAGAATTCAAAAATTATTTAGAAAACGAGGAATTGTATCATGCTTTATCTGATGTGAAAATTCTCAAAGGGCAAATAAACATAGAGGATATTCGTTCAAAAACAGTTTGGTTTTATTCTGACATCACTTTTAGAGGAAGAAATGAGAACGATATTCTCATCAAGGGAGATGATATTTTTAACGAAAGTAAATTAATCACAAGAGTAAAAACAAGAATTAGAGTATTAATGGCCGCTTTAGAAACCCTCAATTTAAAGTTCTACAAAGACGAATTGCATGAAAAAGTTGGATGGATAATGATGGATGGTGCTTTGAACAATTTCTATAAATATTTCTCAGCTGATCGAAATCAATCAGAAAGATTTTCTCAATATTTTAACAATGTTATAGGCTTTATAAAAACGATTAGAAGATATCCAGCCAATTTAGATAAAAGTTTGCTTTATCGATTAGGTCAAGATAAATTTGTCCTAGCAACCAGCACCGAGAGTGATGACGAGAAAGCCGTTCTAGAAGAAATGGATGAGAAATCTTTAAGAGGTCAGAATAAGTGGGGATTTATTTATCTACGTTTTAGAGTTCCTTTTGGGTATCCTAAGGATGCCCCCTTTCACAAAGGATTAATCAAATTGCAATTCAAAGTGAGGAATCCTGATTCTGAAGAAGAAATTATAAAAACCGCACAAAAGATCGTTGGGATGATTTTAAAAGAACGATTTCCTGTTCCTAAAGACTTGAGAAGAGTATGGAAAGAATGTGTGGCAATAGAAGAAGCAGAAAAAATCGCCAAATCCCGGTTATTCTCTAAAAAATGGCTTAGAAACTTAGGATATATACTTTAATAAAACGATATCCACAACTTTCTCATCGCGTTCTTCCCCTTATATCACTCTCCATCTTTCTACCTATTCCATCCAGTTTTCTGAAGAAGACTCTTGTAGAGAAGATTTCTATCAAAAGAATTGCTATGCTAATGCCAATAACTGTAAAGCAACGAACTATTTTCTTCAGCTGTTCATCGGACAATATCTCACTCCATTCAATACTGTCTGTGAAGCCCCACTACTTTTCCCACGATGTACATCTTGAGTTTGCGAGCTGGCACAGTGATGGGAGGATATTTGGGATTCAGACTCTGCAGAATTACCATTCCATCCTGGAAGAATATCTTTTTCACAAAGGCTTCATCTTCGAGTATTACCAGAACAAGATTTCCGTTATCAATAACAATATCAGGGTCAACAACAACAATGTCTCCATTCTTGATCTCAGGCTCCATTGAATCTCCATAAACTATCACACCGAACTTCCCTGGTTTGTTATCCGGTATCATGATCCATTCTACAGGTTGTGTTCCATCGGGAAAACTTCCTTTTAATCCTGCACAGGCTCCATTGTAAACGGGGATTGGACGAAGCTTGACCCGGGAAGGAAAATGGCTCTTTGGTGGGGTGGGATCTTCTGTAAGACCAAGCAGGTAATCAACAGAAACATCAAAATAATCAGCTATTCTCCTGAGGGTATTAGAATCCGGCTCAGCTTTCCCCTGTTCCCAGTTCGCGTAAGTAGTTCTGGGAACTCCCAGAGCCCTGGCCACCTGATATTGAGATAGATGCCTTTTCTCCCTCAATTTTTTTAGACGTTCAGCAAGTCCACTCATCATAAATATATTATCACCCCTCCCAATTCTGAAGCATTATGACCATTAATTGGTCTGTTACTTAGACTTTACTTGACTTGTGACTAATTTATGGTCTATAATGTAATTGGACTAAAAGATAGGAGTGAGAACATGAAACAAACTCGTATAAGACGACAAAACAGGCTACGAGAACTCAGAAAACTAAGGGGTCTTTCTCAATACGAAATAGCATCCCGTTTGAAAATACCCCGAACAACGTATGCCAACTGGGAACAGGGAATATGCACTCCAAGACTTGAAATGGCTTTGAAACTTGCAAAATTGCTTGGCGTAAGCATTGAGAAACTGTTTGATCTTTGACAACAGAATAGTATCACAAATCGCACCAGAATGAAAAGGAGGGATCTTCATGACACTTCCAGAGGAGTTTTACCGTACCCTGGCGAGGATCTTGCTTGAAACACCGAAAACACGCGAGATCCTGATGAAAATCTCCCAGGAAAGGAGTGAAGAACGTGAATCTGAAGACGTTCCTTCGCAGGCTGGACGAGACGATTAAAAAAGACCCCCTGCAGAACGAGGGGGCAAAAAGGTTTTTCTTTGAGGTACTGAAGCATACACATTCGTTCAAAAATCCCACCACAGCTGATTTTATCACACAGTATGGAAAGCTCGTTTCACTCCTGCCATCCAGCATGCAGAAACAGACAAGAAAAATGCTTCTGAAAGCTCTTAGAGAGGAGGGAAAACATGACAGCACGGATTGAAATCACCGCTTACCATCCGAATGGTTTCAACGAGTGGGAGCAAGAAATAGAGTTAGACGTCGAAGACATACTGTACCTCATAGACCAGCTACCTGAGAAAGACCGCCTGATGATAGTCCGTACTGTGCTGAAGCGGTTCCCTGTTAAGGAAATTCAAAGGTTTTTCAGAGAGTTCTTTTGAGGAGGCGAGAATATGTTTGTTCAGATAGGAAGCAGAGTGTGGAATCTCAATAAATTTATATATTTCACCTACTCTAAGCACTACGACGAATGGGAAGTTAACGGGAAAACAGAGACCGATTCGTACATCATGGCACGATTCAGTACGGAAGAAGAGGCAAAAGAGCTTTTGAAGATGATTGAAGAAGTAACAACCACAATCTAAGGCGGGGCTCTGCCCTGCCTTCAGGAGGGATAAAGGATGGGTGAGATAGAAGCCAGAAATGAGCTTGCCATAACGCAGAAAGACATAGAAGAAGTTGCACAGCAGTACAGATTATTTCTCGATTTACAGAGAAGCATTTTAACCCCGAACGTTGACTACGGTTTCCCGTCCAGAAAACAACCCGATTGGAAAGGAGCAAACCGAGCCTTTACAAGGCAGGAGCAGAAAAACTGGCAAAGATATTCAAGCTCTACGTGAATTACACACCGGAGCATGTCCAGGAGGATGAAACACTTGTTTTCTACAGGTTCAGGGCTGATGTCTATCACATTCCGACCGGAAGGCTTGTGGCTCATGGATATGGAGCATGTTCAAGCAAGGAAAGAAAAGCGTGGGACGAAAGTCCCCTCGCCTTTGCCAACAACATTGTGAAAATGGCACGCAAAAGGGCTTTTGTGGATGGAATCTTAACAGCAACCGGGGCAAGTTCTGCTTTCACTCAAGACTTAGAAGACTACGAAGACATGGATGGAGCGACAGACAAACAGCTGAGAATGATATACGCTCTCATAAACGAACTCGCAAGACTGACAGACTCACCAAGAGACGAAATAGTCCAGGAGATAAAGGAAAAATACGGTGTAGAACATTCTCCAGAGCTCTCTAAAGAACAGGCTTCCAGGCTGATAGACGAATTACAGATGAAAGTAAGCGAAATCAAAGGGCAGGGATGACCTGCCCTTCTTCAGGAGGTGCTGATATGTTCAGAAAGGTTGAGGTGAGCTTCTGGCAGGATTCTGATATGCTCGAACTGACTCCAGAGGGGAAATACTTTTACCTGTACCTTCTCACAAATCCACACACAGCGCTCTGTGGAATCTATGAAATCAGCAAGCGCATTATGAGTTTTGAGACAGGTTTCAACATAGACACCATTGACAAGCTCATAAAACAGTTTGAGGAAAGGGGAAAGATAGTGTACGATCCGGAAACTTCCGAGATTTTCATCAAAAACTGGCACAGGTACAATTTTACAACATCACCGAAAGTAGTTAAAGGTATCATCTACGACCTTAAGAAGGTAAAATCACGCAAATTACTTGTATCGTTCTGGAACACCATTCCAGATGATATGAAGAACGCACTGATAGAGTATGGATACTCTATCGATACCCTATCTATACCCTATGGATACTCTATGGATACCGAACCACACAAAGACATAGACAAAGACATAGACATAGACAAAGACTTAGACAAAGACATAGAGATAGACATAGACATGGAAAAGAAGAACAAAACAGCCCCTGACGGGTCTGTGTCCTCACAAGACTGTGAGGACTCCCCTCCCAGAACTCCCTACAAGCAGATAGTAGAACTCTATCACAGAATCTGTAAGAGCCTTCCCCGGGTAAAAGTGCTGAACGAGACAAGAAAACGCCTGCTGAGAGCCCGGTGGAAAGAGTATCCAGACCTGAGCTTCTGGGAAGAATTCTTCAGACGTGTGGAAAATAGCGATTTTCTCACCGCCCGTGTACCACCCGGCAAAGATGGAAGGCCTCCTTTCCTTGCCGATTTTGAATGGATTATACGGCCGAACAACTTCGCAAAGATCCTGGAAGGAAGATATGATAACCGGGATGACAGTAGAAGGGATATACAGGCAACTATAGAAAAACTCGTACAGAAATGGGGGCGGTACTGATGGAAGCGATTTTGAGAGCCGGAGCGATAATCAGACAGGAGCTCAGGGAGATAAAGAGCGATTCCTTCTTCGACCAGCGTGTGTTTTCTTTTCTCGAGCAGAAAACAAGGGCGAAAGATGTAATAACCGCCATAAACGTGCTTTTGAGAGAAGAAGGCCAGGAGCCTGTCTCTGAAGTGACCTACGGAGATATACTCGTGGCGTGCGAGGTGTTGAGGATGAGGCAGGATCCTCTTTATTCTGCAAGGCTTTTGAGATGTAAAAGCGGTCTTACCATGGAAAAATACGTACCCGAAGAGAAACTCAGGCGGATGATAATGCTAAGGATAAAAGAACACGTGGATGTCGAAATACCAGAGGACCTGACAATAGAACAGTTGAGGGAACTGGAAGAAGAGGTAATGAAGGTACGGTGAAGAGCCATGCTTTTTATTTTTTTTAGTGTTTAAAAGGAGTAAAATATGAAAATGAAAAGGCAACAACTTTTCAGGAGGGATGTTTATGCTCAGTCGGAAAGTTCTGGGGATTAGCCTCGTCGTTCTTGGGATTCTGGTATTCATCATCGGATGCACACCATCTCTTGTTTCGCCAGCAGAAGAAACACAACCAGCAGGACAGATCGTCATAAAGGTTAATTTTCCTGAACAGCAGACAAAAGTTATCCCACCAGAGACGACGTATTTCGAGGTGGCACTTCATAGAGAGGGGTCATCAGGCTGGACTGTCCAGACCTTTTCGATAGAAGAAGGAACAGAACAAACTGCCACTTTTACAGTAATACCTGGAACGTACCGAATAGATGCATGTGCGAAAACTGAAACAGGATTATATTCTGGTCCTGACCGCTTTTTAGCACTGGGCACCACTTCTGTGACTGTGAATGCAGGAGAGACTAAACAGGCTACGATAATACTGTGTCCGATATACTATGATTTCACAGAAACAGCCACACAGGCAACAAGTACAGCACCAGTTGTTTTGAGTTTCAAGATGAAAGTACCAACACCTTTCGTTGAAGATTTTATGACAATCGGTGGTTGGGTGAGAGGAGATCTAGAATATGAACTTAGTGAC
>NZ_JAGGZH010000005.1 GCF_021162145.1 Thermotoga sp. | reverse complement strand
TCGTCGAGGAACTTTCCATCTTTGTACAGAAGGCTTGCCGTCAGCACTGGGAAGGTGAACATCTGCCTTTTCCTTTCTTTTGCGACCCATTCCCAGTAGTGCTTCTGGAGTGCGATGATCTCTTCCACGTGATCTGTGATCAGAGAGCCGTCGGGGTATCGTTCGTTCTCAAATATTGCCCTGATGTAGTTTCTGTCCAGATAAGTGAAGTTCGTGTATGGAGACTGTGTTGTCCTGATCGGCTGGTTCAGGGAGTAGGTGAGTATCTGGAAATGCTGTTCTATATACCAATTGAGTTTCTCACGCGGAATGATGCCCTCTTCTAAATCTTTTTTCACAAAATACCACATCCAGACGAAGAAATCAGGTAAGCCCACCGCGCCGGAGCTCTGATTGGATGCAAACATGACGAACTGGATTACATGCTGAATGAATGTGGAAAGGTGTTTTGCAGGCTCTGACTTTATAGTCTTTATGAAGGGAAGTCCCTTCTCTACTATTGGCCTCAGGGTGTAAGCGAAACAATTGTGTGTTTCCATTCCGTTAACTAAGAATGAGTGTGATTCAGTTGTAAGGTCATATACGTATTCTTCTGTAAAGTCCTCAAATGGTTTTACAACTATAACGTCTTGCCATCCATAATCAAAGGTATAGCGTTTGTTTGAGTACTTCTTAATTTCATCGGTGGTTGTAAGTCTATCTTTAAATTCTGTAACTTTTTGTGATGAGAAAAGCTCTCCATCTTTTAATGGTGTAAATGCAATTTCATATACCATATGATTGCTTTTAACTTGAGCATTTTTGCCTGGAGTTCTTGGTGTTCCGTCTCTTACTATGTATCCGGCAGATTGGATTACAGCACGCAACTGGTTGAGTAATTTTCTCGAAGTCATTCTGATAGTTATTCGATTACTTCTACCCTTAATGAAATTAGCCATTTGTGTTCCGTCGCCGTCGATAATGCCTCCAACAATACCGTACAGGAAATCTTTGTTGAATTTCAAGAAATCAGGTCGAAGAGCCTTATTGCGTGCATAATCTCCTGTTATGAAGTATTTTATCAATGCAAAGAACAGCTTGTTCTTAAATACAAATTTTTTGCCAATGCTACCATTGCCTTTGTCATATATAGCAAAGTTAATGCCATGTTTCTTAGCAAATCTTTTTAGTCTTTCTAAGATTACCTTATCTTGAGTATCTACAGTAATAGTTGCATTGCTAAAGCTTCCTTCTGCAATAATTACTCCTAATATCCATCCAAAGTCTTTATCAAGCTCAAATTTATTCCTTAAGAAGAATGGACTTTTATGCAAAGAAATCACTGCATCATCCGGAATTGTATCTACTTTATCATATGGAACACCATCTACTAAGATGTTTTCTCTTATGTATTCTTTGCCATACATTTCTTCTAGCACATCTAATAAATCGATTTCTCTTACGTCGCCAAATGGCAGGTCAAATTGTTCCGAATAAATTTTCATTCCTGGTTTAACATCTATTGCTCTCATTTCTCCTGCATCTGTAATGACATGGTGATCTTCTGTCACTACTTTTGATGCGCCATTTGCTAATTTGATAAATACAAATTTGTTATCATGTTTCTTTTTAACGACTCTTGTGATCTTTGTCCATCCGTTTCTGTCTCTGACGTAAATGGATAGATCTGTAGTATCTTTAGCAACTGCCTTTTCGTCAATTGGTTCTTCTGCTTTGTCGATGGCATTGTATAATTCCTCAATAGATAGAAGTTTTTCCGTTCCATTATTGTCTTTTACCCAGAGTAATTCGTCGCGCATCACACAGTAAGGCATGAGAGCGGCATGGTGTCTATCGTGAAGATACAGAGCACCGTTTATCTGCAATTCAACGAATTCATCTGCAACTTCTTTTCCGAACATTTCTTTCATCTTCTGCCAGATTTTGTAGAGGGAATACAGATAGGTGTGGGGTTTGGAGATTTCGATAAAGTAAGTACTTATATTCGTTACCCTCACGTTCGCGTTGGCGTCAATGGTTGAATCTATAATTCCCCTCTTCACAAAATTTTCTGTGAACTTTACCACATCAAGCTGTTCCCCCAGCCCATCCATTTGGAACATTTCATAACCGTATTTTGAAAACAACTCATTGAGTAAAATTTCAAAGTCATTTTCGAATGAGTACCGAACTACCATTTAACTCCCTCCCCTTTACGACACTTACCGCTTTCTCGAAGTCAGCTCTGTTGAGATATAGCTGATTTTTAGAAGCAGGAAAGCTGTTCTGATGATACTTGTGCAGGTATCTGCCGAGAACGAATTCGTCAACGTATTGAACGTATTTCAAAAGATTCTCTTTCACTATATCTTTTGGCGTTCTCCAGCTGAAAAGAACGACAGTAATCTGCTCACCGTACTTTTTCTTGAAGTATTTCGATATTTTCAGAGCTCTCCCCGATTGTGTGGAGCAAGAGGCTCCCCTCCAAGAAGAGTCAGACTGACTTTCTTGAAATGTGTTAAAAGTCTTGAGAGTTTTTCATCAATAATTTCCAGTACTTTCTCCGGATCTCTTTTGTATTTTTCTGATATGTGCCATGTTTCAGGATTGTGACACATAAAACACTTTGGTTCTGCATCGCACCCCTGAAAATAAACCGACACCCCATAGAGATCTGGGTGATCTCTGAACGTTCCAATTCTGTTTATGTACAACGGAGGTCCCCCTTTCGGCAGGTTCTGCTGAAATTATACCACAATATATTGTGGTATCACGAGTTACATCTCAATAAATTGTTGATGGAAATTCTAAGATGACGGATCTGTTTGTTAATGTTTATTACCATTTTTCACGATGGATCCTCTCGGACTTGAATCTGTCCTCTGGAATTGGTTGTTCTGCGGGATATCCGATAGGAATGAGTGCAAACGGGATCACATGTTCTGGTATTCCAAGAAGTTTCTGGAAGTTTTTCACCCTCTCTTCCCTCGGATACACACCGCACCACACAGCGCCAAGGCCAAGCTCTGTTGCTCTCAAAAGGAGATTCTCCACAGCAGCAGAACAATCCTGAACCCAGAAACCTTTACACTTTTCAAGAGAGGGATCTCCGCAGACCAGGATGGCAACAGGTGCCTCCAGTATCATTTTCGCATGGGGATGTATTTCTGCTACTTTCTTTTTGGTCCCTTCATCTCTGATCACAACGAAGTGCCATGGTTGCTGATTGCAGGCAGAAGGTGCGTGCATAGCAGCCCTTATGACTTCCTTCACGAGTTCGTCGGGCACGTCTTTTTTTTGGTATTTCCTGATACTTCTCCTCTTGTAAATGACACTCATAGAATCACCCCCGATATAATTTTAAGTATGAAGCTGAAAGAACTCTACAGAAAATTGCGATCGATTCACGGACCAGTTGGCAAATGGTGGCCTGGAACACCAGAAGAGATCGTGGTGACCGCCATTCTCACCCAGAACACGAACTGGAAGAACGTCGAGCGTGCCATGAAAAACTTGAAGGACACGCTCAGTGGGAGTGATCTTTTGAAACAGCTGTTTCTCCTTCCCACCGAAAGGATAGCAAAGCTCATAAGACCGGCTGGTTTCTTCAACGTAAAGGCCGAAAGATTGAAAGCCCTCCTTGAGTTTTTGAAGGAGTATGATTTCAACCTGGAACGCTTGAAAAGAATGCCAACGGATACACTTCGAGAGCTACTTCTGAAAATAAAAGGCATCGGCAAAGAGACGGCCGATGCCATACTACTTTATGCGCTGGAAAAGCCCATTTTTGTCGTTGATAGCTACACAAAAAGGCTTTTAGTACGCATCTTCAACATCGAACTGAAAGACTACGATGATATTCAAAAACTCTTCATGTCACATTATTCGCCTGATGTTCATCTTTATCAGAAGCTACACGGGCTCATAGTGGAGCATGCCAAAAAATTTTGTAGCAAAGCTCCAAAATGTGCAAGATGTCCGTTGAGGAAAGAGTGTCTCCATGCTTCACAGATGAATGGGCTTTCCTGAGACTCCCTCCAGGGCTCCAAGGACCGTCTCAGTGAGTGTTGGATGTGGGTGAATGGCTTCTTCCAGATCTTTTGCCTTCATTCTGTACTTCACCGCTATGACTCCCTCCATGATCATGTCCGTCGCAGATGGAGAAACGATGCTCATCCCGAGTATAACTCCGCTTTTTTTGTCTGCTATGACTTTGACAAAGCCGATGTTTTCCAGCATCGTTCTTGCCCTTCCGTTGGCGGACACTGGGAACTTGAAGATCACAACGTTTTCTGGATTCACATCTTTTTCTTTCACACCAGTCGACGCTACTTCTGGGGAGGAGAATATTATGTTCGGAACAGCGGAGTAGTCCATTTCTTCCTCTATTCCGACTATGTTTTTCGCAGCAACTATCCCTTCGTACATGGCAACGTGTGCCAGCATGATCTCTCCTCTTATGTCTCCTATCGCGTAGACCCCTTCGACGTTTGTCTTCATCCTTTTGTCTGTTACAACGCCTCTTTCTACTTTCACTCCGAGGGCCTTCACATCCTCTGGTATGTTCGGTTTTCTTCCTACGGCGAGCAAAACCTTTTCTGCTTTCAGCGTTTCTCCTGTTTCTAGCGTTGCCTCAAAGCCATCTTCTGTCTTCTTCAAAGCGGTTACTTTCGTCTTTTCGAGGATTTTCACACCTTTTCTTTTCAGAGATTTTTTCACTTCTTCGGCTACATCTTCGTCTTCATAGGGAAGTATATGATCGGCGACTTCAACGATGGTCACGTTCACCTCAAAACTGCTGAAAAACGTAGCAAATTCCACACCTATGACTCCACCACCCACTATGAGGAGGGACTTTGGAAACTCTCCCAATTTGAACACGTCGTCACTCGTCCAGATACCATCCACGTCGAACGGTGGAAAAACACTGGGGACAGAGCCGTGTGCAAGAACGAGGTTCTTTGTTTCCAATCTCTCTCCTGTTTCTTTAACAACGACGGTATTTTTGTCTTCAATAACCCCTGTTCCCATGAACACGTCTACGTTGTTCTTTTTCATGAGGTACTCTATTCCTTTTCTGGACATCATGACACTCTTTTCTACGTGTTTCATCATAGAGGGAACGTCGAACTTCACACTGGAGACTTTCAATCCGTACTTTGCAGCTTTTTCCTTTATCTCACTCATCAAGTGGGATGCTGTGAGCATCGCCTTCGTTGGAATGCAACCTTTGTTGGTGCACGTTCCACCGAGCGCTTCTTTTTCCACAAGTGCTACTTTCTTTCCAAGTTGTGCAAGTTTTATAGCACAAACATATCCTCCAGGACCACCACCGATGATTACAGCGTCGTACATATCTTTTCCCTCCTGAGAAAACCCCTCCCGGCTGGGAGGGGTGAAGTTATTTTCCGAGAAACTCCAGGGCTATCTCGTAGGCTTTTAGACCGTACATCAAAGCAGGACCACCACCCATACACACCGCCACTTTTATCGTGTCCAGAATTTCCTCCTCTGTTGCGCCAGCTTTCACTGCTGCCTCTGTGTGCCACATGATGCAGGGTTCACATCTGACCGCTATGGCAATTCCAAGAGAGATGAGCTCTTTTGTCTTTGTGTCGAGAGCTTTTTGGCTTTCAGCTGCATGGACATACTCTGCAAATTTTCCAATTTCAGGAGCTTTTCCTATGATTTCCTGGAGTTGCTTTCTAATTTCCTCAAGCTTTTCTTTCGCTGCCATACTTAACACCTCCTGATTTTGATTTTATAAAACCATCTCAGCAGCTTTTGCCAGTGGATAGACCGTTGGAGCGGAAGTCAGCAGTGGATGTGTTCCTATCTGCATGGTGAATAGATCGTTCGCGGTGATACCTTTTTGTATTCCAAGACTGAGGATGTTCACAATTTCCCCAACGCTTTTTCCTCCACACACTTGAGCACCGAGCAGAATTTTGCTGTCTTCTGAGAAGATGAGTTTCACGATGAGTTTGGTGGTGTCTTCGAATTTTCCAGGATGTCTGTCTGGTGCCTCTGCTTTGCCAACAACGATTTCAAAGCTTTCTTCCCTTGCAACTCTTTCGGTTATACCAACAGAACCAAATGCCTTACTTCCTATAACAGTCGAATAGGCGTTCAACGAACCCTTGTTTGTTCTGATTACTTTCAGTCCGTAGAGGTTCGATGCGGCGATCCTCGCATCGAACACGGCGGCGGAAGCGAGCATGAGTCTGGAGGGTTTTCCTGTCAAGAAGTCCTTGTGTTGCACGCAATCGCCCGCGGCAAAGACATCTGGTTTTGATGTTCTCATGTACTCGTCTGTTTCTATGAAACCATACTCTGTTACTCTCAGGTCAAGCTTTCTTGCCAGATCGGAATTTGGTTTGTACCCTGTTGCGAGCACAACAACGTCGGTTGGTATTGTTTCACCATTGTCCAGCTTGACGCCTTCCACCCTACCTGATCCGTAAATCTCCGTTACCTTTCTGCCTGTTAGAACTTTCAAATTGTCCGCTTCGATTTCCTTCCTTGCGATCTCACCAAAATCGGGGTCGAAAGACACTGGTAGCAAGCTGTCCATGATCTCAACCAGTGTGACGTTCTTCCCGGATTTTTTCAACTCGTCTGCTACTTCCATACCGATGAATCCTCCACCGATGATCACCACGTTCTTTGCACCATCAATTTTTGAAGAGAGTACTTTCAAGTGATCTGCATCCTTCGAAACGGTGAAGACCCCTTCAAGATCGACCCCGGGGATATTTGGAATGTTCGGTGTGGAACCCGTTGCTATGATGAGCTTTTCATAAGGGATTTCTTTTCCAGTTTTTGTAATGATCTTTTTCTCATCAGTGCTACCGTCTACAACCTCGTCTATCAGAAGGTCTATGCCCGCACTTTTGAATTTTTCTTCTATACCCATGTAGTCATTTTCTACACCACCAAGCGTGTGAAAGATGTAAGGAATCCCACACGGGACCATTTCTTTTTCTGTTTTCTTCACAACGAGGATTTTCTTGTCTTTGTAAAATCTTTTGGTGGTGAACGCTGCAACGAGTCCGGCAGGCCCTCCCCCCACTACCACAACATCGTATTTCATGTTTTCACCTCCTAAAAGAGAAAACTTTCACAATTCATCCAAAACAATTCTACTGCTTTTTGAGTTAAATTTCAACGGCGAAGGTAGAAAATTTTTGTGGCGTAAAATCAATCGGCCCAGAACTCGTCTTTTAAACTTCTTCTCATAAGATCTTTCATCGATTGGAGGGGAGATTTCCCCTCGTAGATCACCCGGTAGACTTCCTCAGAAATGGGCATTTCCAGGTTCATTTCTTTTGCTTTCTTCACAACCGCTCTCACCGTGAATGCTCCTTCCACAACCTGATGGGAGCTTTCGAGGAGCTTTTGGGGATCAAATCCTTTTGCAATCAACTCGCCAAAACGTCTGTTTCTGCTGTACTTACTGTTACATGTGACCATGAGATCTCCAATACCTGCAAGTCCCATGAAGGTCTTCTGATTAGCCCCGAAGTGCCTTCCAAACCTTGTTATTTCATAGATTCCGCGAGTTTCAAGAGCAGCCTTTGCGTTGTCCCATCCACCAAGGCCGTCGAGGATACCAGCGGCAATTGCAATGACGTTCTTCAGCGCGCCAGCAATTTCCACGCCCACCACATCTTCGCAGGTGTAAACTCTGAAATACTCGTTTGAGATTCTCTTTTGCAATTCCTTTGCTTTGTTCCCTGCGAGTGTAACGGCCGTTGGTAGTTTCTTTGCCACCTCTTCAGCGTGAGATGGCCCGGAAAGAACCGCATAAGGGCACCCAAGAATTTCTTTTACGATCTCAGATACGCGTTTTCCTGTTTCTATTTCTATACCCTTTGAGAGATTCAGAACCATCAACGGCCTTTCTGAAAGCTTGGAAATGTCAACCCTTACATGTTGTTCCGGGATGACTTTTTTTAGAATTTCGATTCTTTTAGAAGAATTTTGT
>NZ_JAGGZH010000004.1 GCF_021162145.1 Thermotoga sp. | reverse complement strand
TTCCTGATGGAGTAATAAAAGTCTTGGAGAAAGCAAAATCCATAAAAAGCTCACCTAATCGTTAATTAGTTGGGAATTTAGTGATTCATAATCAGTCTGTTCCAGTTCTTCTTGAGTGATATTCAAAAACTCCTCAAAATCACTATCCAACACTTGAATTAACTCTTCGATATTATCAAGAACTTCTAGATCCAGTTTTTGTTCCAGTTCTTCCCATTCAACGTCGCTTTCAACAATGCTATTAGGTTCAACTCCAGCAAATATTACCGACTCAAACTCAGTATTTTTGTATTCGTCGGTTTCGTGAGACAAATTTTTCAGTTGAGTTGCGGTTTTTCCTCCAAAGTTATGAACAGTCTCTTTGATCGAATTGTATAATGTTGGTGCGATCAATTCAATAAAAGCTGCTGCACTGTTGGCAGCTTCTTTACCAAGTTCGGTAAGCTCATATTTAGTTGATTTGGTAACTCTGTTTTCATGGATAAGATCTATTTTCGAAGAATCAATATCTAACAAGCCTAAGGTTGTTAGGAAATTAACATCATCATATAAATCCTCGGAATATGGACCATGATGATAATTCATGTAAGAATAAGGTAAAGCGGTGAAATTCTTTTCATGAATTTCCTTTTCCAAGAAAAAAGGAAGTTTCTGTAATTCTGTCTTTGTTTTAATTTCGCCGTTATTTTCATTAAACAGTGCAAGTAAAACTAATCTTCTAAAAACTTCTGCTTTCATCTTAATCATAATATCCACCTCAGAATAAAACCCGGCTACTGCCGGGTCCTAAAGCACAATTATCTAGCCTAACATATTGTATCACAAAGGTTACCCAAATATCAAGTCGTCTTCTCAGAGTTTTCTGAGAATTCTAGCGAGTTCAAATGCAATTCTATTTAAGCATTTCGAGGCTCTAACCTTCCAATAGACTGTAGGATTTTTACTTCTGGTATTCAAGCCTGTAAGCATCTGCCCGATTTCAGCCAATGTCATCTTTTGCTGATATCTCCAGAGCCATATCTGTCTCTCATCTTCTGTTAGTTTTTCAATAGCTTCATCCATCATCTTCAGAACCCTCACAACCTCGGCATCTCTGAAAGCTTTGGCATTTTGGTCGTTTTTCCTCTTAGCGCAATATACTATAGATGACGTATGAACTAACATAGTATCCGCATATCTTTCAAGGAATCCCTTTTTCCGCCACAATTCATGGATTTCTTGTCTAACAAGCATTCTACGTTGAACCAATTTATCCAGAATCTCCCAGACATTCGGGGTGGTCTTCACTCAACCACCCCGCTTTTTTGAAAGAACTCCTTCCATGTTTCTTTTCTCAAGCCGCTCATAATCCAACAAGAAGCGTAGCATATTAGATAAATCGTTGTGAAGACAGATGATATCCGGATTCTTTGGCTCTAGCATCTCAAGCTCAACTTTTGCATTCTCAATTTTCTTTCTATGACGATTCAAAACCCGATAAATTGGAAAAGATTTCGCCAGCGCTTTAGGAACTGGAGGTTTAGACATTTACTTTCTCCTCCTTTTCAATTATTTGATAACCGTTTGTCGAGAAAACATTAATTGCCTTCCATTCCGAACCAAAGGCTTTAATTCCAAGGTCAAAATTGCTGGCTGTAACCACCTCCCAGCCTTCATGAGAGAACTCAGCCTCTGCTTTTTCGGTAGCTTCGAAAATATTCGGGGATTCAATATGTCTAACGTTGATCTCAGCAAGTGATGAATTACCGGGATGCAACCGTCTCATATAGACATAAAATTTCATTCATTTCACCTCCGCAGGTAATTTGGTCAAACGCAGAACTTGCCATTGTCTCGGATCATCCACATACCTTTTGGCAATCTCCATAGCATCTACTTGACTTCTGGTGTTGATTGTTATTGACTTTGCCTCTTTTGTTTTCTTGTGAGCCAAAATAACCAAGAATTTCATGCTATCCCTCCTCAAAACGGCACATCGTCATTTTCAGGCACTTCCGGTGGGATGTATTCGGCTTCCGGTTCTTCGGTGGTTTCGATTTCCTGTGAAGTCTGGAGTTTTCCCCTGAGCCTGAAAACTCTGCTGGCCACAACATTTACGAACGTTTTTTCATCTTTGTGGTCAATTTCGATTCTTCCGGCAACAAAGACAAGATCTCCCTTGCCGATTTCATCAATCCAGGGTCTATCTCCCCAGGAAATCACTCTGAACCAATCGGTTCCCCGCTCGTTGCCTTCTCTATCCCGGCCCCGTGAAACAGCAAGGGAAAATACCCTGTATTGCTTCCCGTTGGGTGTAAACTTTATCTCAGGTTCATGGCCTATGTGGCCCATTAACTGGATGTGGTTTAGATACGGCATTCTATACCTCCTCGATTCGAATCATTCCCCTGTCTTTTTCTCACTATCTGGCAGTGCATTTGCAAGATCCTTTATCAACTCGTGAACTCTTTTGGCCTGAGGCTGCAGTTCAGGCATGCCCAAAATCTGGGCTTTCCTGTCTCTTTCCTCATAGGCTTTATATATTTTCAAGAATTGAGCTCTGAGAATAGGTTTTTGATCAACTGTCATCATTTGCAAGCTTTCCCAGCCAATAGCTTTTAGCGCTTCATGTGCTTTCCAATCATCTAATTTCGGAGGCCCCCAATAGCCTTCAGCACTATGAAGATGCTTTATCACCCTATTCCACGCTTCTTCAGCTGTCTCTCTCGGTTGAGAATCGATCACGGCAGATCTAATATCTGCAACTTTCGGTGGGTAGCGAAAAGACTTTACGATATATTCAACTGCTCTCTCAAAGTCGTCATCTGCCATATCCCTCAGCATTTTGAACCACAATTTCGAAGTTTCAGGATCCTCAACAATATTTCTCATTTCAGGAAAAAACTTTGCCAAAATATACATACCGGCAGAAAAGGCTTTCTTGCTCAGCATTAGTCATCACCATCCTCTAAAACAGCTCGAAGCCCTGCGAAAGCATGTTTTTTAGAATCATAACGACCTTCAGAAACTTTCAGGAAATTAGTGGGCTTCATTAGCCAGTCAAAATCGGCTATCCAGTCTTTCTTCCTACCTGCAAGAAAATCAGAATCTTCCACTTTAGAGAAGAAATCTTCCCAGAATGATAAATCCGGATGTTCTTTCCATCTTGCTGAAACGTATCTCTTGCGAGTTTTACTCCACTCTGAAACAGATTTGATTCTGGGAAGCGAAGGGCATAACTTGAGGAATAATTCTCTGATTTGCTGGAAAGGCACTTTGCTAGCAGATTTTAACCGTCTCACAGACGACTGTCCGTTAGGACAGTTATTATTATATATATCTAGTTCTTTATCTAGGTCTCTATCTAGTTCTTTATCTTTGGTCTCACTTACCGTCTCACCAACCGTCTCAGGAACCGTCTCACTTACCGTCTCACTTACCGTCTCACTTACCGTCTCATTTAGTGTCTCACTTT
>NZ_JAGGZH010000003.1 GCF_021162145.1 Thermotoga sp. | reverse complement strand
TGCCGCAACGGATGGAAGCCTCAGTGGGACAACGAGTTTTCCTGACGGAACATACGACTCAATCGTTTTGGACTCCAGCGGTCAGGAGATCTATTCAGGTTCTGTCAATGTTAGTAGTGGAAGTTTCACCATTAATGATTCCGACATTACGAGTGGTGAAACTTACACGGTAATAATTATTGACCCAAGTGAAGATAATGCTAGCAACTCCCTTACAATTGCAAACGGCGCAGAACTTGTAATTCCAAGCTCGGGAGAGCCAAGGTTCTATGAGGCTGACAATCCAACAAATTTTGTTCAGGCTGAATACAACTCTCCTCGATACACCACAGCTGTTCAGGTCTATGATTCTCTTGGAAACGCGTACACGGTGTACTACGAATTCATAAGACTTGGGAACACAACTATAGGAACAGACCAATTCAAGAACGCGTGGATCTGGAGGGCATACACGGCAAGTGGAGAGCCGGTAGATCTCATCGATGAAAGTGATAACGATAATTATAATGGAAACAAGTACATAGCAGGTCTTATAGAATTCGACGAATCCGGAAGACCTGTTCAGTACAGAGGATTGTACTACGATTCCGGTTCTTCTTCTTACGCCCTCAGTACCGAAGAGCTCAGAACGATCCAGTTCGACACGGGTCAAAATGGTGACGGTGAGGTTAGGATAACGGCAGATTTTTCTGGCATTACCCAGTTCTCTGGCGATAGCACGGTCAATATCCCATGGCAGGATGGAAACCCCATGGGAGTTCTGGAATCGTTCGCCATAAATGAGCAGGGAGAGATCATAGGCACCTTCAGCAACGGGCTCACAGACGTTCTGGGACAGATTGCCCTCGCGGTGTTCAACAATCCAGCAGGTTTGATGGAAGTGGGAAATTCCCTGTACGCTGTATCCTCCAACAGCGGTGTTCCTAAAATAGGAGCACCTGGAAGCGGTGGAAGGGGTACTCTGATTCCCGGGGCTCTTGAGATGTCCAACGTAGATCTTGCAGAGGAGTTCACCAAGATGATCGTTGCCCAGAGAGGTTTCCAGGCAAACGCTAGAGTTATCACCACGGCGGATCAGATTTTGAACGAACTTGTGAACATCAAGAGATGATGAGAGATGATCAGACTCACAAGAATCGATGGCAGGTGGTTCTTTCTGAACGCTGACCTCATAGAGACCGTTGAAGCACTGCCCGACACGACGATCACGCTCCTGAACGGTAGAAAATACATCGTGAAAGAATCCGTGGAAGAGGTGGTCCAGAGGGTGATAGAATACAAAAGAAAGATATTCAACTGGTGGAGAGAGCAAGGCAGGTGATCCCATGGACCTTGCAACCCTGATAGGTCTGGTGCTTGTGATAGCCGCCCTTTTCATAGGAATCGCGACAGGTGGAGGGGATTTTGCCGCCTTCATAAATATACCTTCGTTATTCATAACCGTTGTTGGATCCTTAGCGGCTACGATGGTGGCTCATCCAAAGGACAAAGCCTTTAAGCTCATAAACATCATGCTCTCCACGTTGAAGGAGCCAAAAATAGATCACACCTCGCTCATACAGACGATGGTTTCCTTCTCGGAAAAAGCACGAAGAGAGGGACTTCTCTCGCTGGAAGAGAATCTGGAAAACATCGAAGACCCATTCATGAAAAAGGCTCTTCAACTCGTGGTCGATGGAACGGATCCCGATCTTCTGAAGAACATGATGGAAACGGAGCTGGAGCTTTTTGAAGAAGAGCTGGATGGAGAGAGAGCGGTTCTGGAATCCGCCGGTGCGTACGCTCCAGCGTTCGGTATGATCGGAACGTTGATAGGACTCATCCAGATGCTCAAATCATTGAACAACCCAGAGACACTGGGTCCGTCCATGGCAGTGGCTCTCATAACAACACTCTACGGTGCCATTCTGGCGAATGGGGTTTTTCTTCCCATGGCGGAAAAGATCAGAAAGAGAAGGGACCTCCTCGTACTGGAAAAGAGGATGATACTGGAAGCGGTCCTCTCGATTCAGGCGGGAGAAAACCCGAGAATACTGGAGGAGAAGTTGAAGTCCTTCTTGTCCGAAAAAGAGAAGAGGGCCTATGAAGCTGCCTCCCAGGAGGCTGCTGCGTGATGGCAAAGAAACGGGAGGAACAGAGAGGCTCACCCCAGTGGATGACAACTTATTCGGACATGGTGACTCTCTTGCTCACGTTCTTTGTGGCTCTGATTTCAATGTCCACCATCAGTCCTGGTAAGTTCCAGCAGGTAGCGGTGGGTCTCAGAATCGCTCTCAGTGGGCGGCCACCGAGCGTGCTAATGGGTGGAAGGAGTATAAATGAAGAACCTCTGATCACCTCGAAAAGAGGGATCTATCAAGAACTCATGAAACTTTCTGAGGAGTACAAAGGAAAGATCACGGTCGAAGAAAGAGACGAGGGAACTCTCATAGTCCTGAAGGACATGGTCTTCTTCGAGACGGGTAGCGCCAGACTCACAGCCGCGGCCAAAGAGCTCCTCGCCAAAGTGGGACAGATAGTTATAGAACACACCACAAACGTGCTGGAAATTTTCGGTTACACAGACGATAGACCTGTCCTCCCAAACTCGATTTACGTCTCCAACTGGCATCTTTCGAGCGCAAGAGCAGCGAGCGTGGTGAACTTCTTTCTAACAGAACTGAAGGAAAAGAGAATGATCGAAAGGGCTGCCGATATAAAACTGGGACGGTTCAACATAGACTTTTTCTACAATCCCGATAGATTCTACCCGATAGGTCTTGGGGACAGGGAGATAAAGAAAAAAATAAAAGACCTTGAGAACGAGATAAACGCAGAGAAAACCCTGCTCAACGAAAAGCTCAGAAACGGTGAGATCTCTCGCTCTGAGTGGGAGGTAAAGATGAAAGAGCTGGAAGAAAGATATCAACAAGAACTGGAAAGGTTGAGAAGGGAGTTCAGGAGGATAGACATCCTCATAAAGAGAGAGAAGGTGTGAGGTGAGAAGATGGCCGAAGAAGAAAGAAGAGAAGAGGAACAACCCAGGCGTCGGGGAATTTCGTCGTTGATCATGAGCATCGTGATACCCTTCATTGTATCACTTGCCGTGTACTTTCTGCTTCCCATGTTTCTTGGGACAAATCAGGGTGGACAAGGTGAGGGCACACTGTCGACGCCGGTTGAGATAAAGGCGATTCTCATTCAGTCAGGTGAGAACAAGACATTTCTCTTGAAGGGCGGAAGGGATGTTGTTGTGATAGACTCCCTTTCCTTCACCGTTGGCAGTGATGCCTGCAGGGCAGCCATAGCGGAAAAGGAAGACGAGATCATGGATGTCCTCATGATGATCTTTCTGAGCAAAGAGAAGAGCGAACTGAGCACGGTTCCCGGGCTTGAGCTTCTAAAACGACAGATAAGGGAAGCGGTTAACACCATCACCGGTTTCGTCGGTGATAGGGAAAAATATGGTGTTCTGAATGTTTATCTTTATATAAAGGCCTTTGCGACCACCGAGTGAGGTGGGAACGTGTCCGATGTTCTCAGTCAGGAAGAGATAAACCAGCTGATCGAAGCGTTGATGAAAGGGGAGCTGAAAGAAGAGGACATTCTTTCAAAGGAAGAAGAAAAGGAGGCCAAGCCTTACGATTTCAGAAGACCGAGCAAGTTTTCCAAAGAGCAACTGAGAACGTTTCAAATGATCCATGAGAACTTCGGAAGATCACTCTCAACATACCTTTCGGGAAGGTTGAGAACGTTCGTCGATGTGGAAATCAGCATCGACCAGCTCACTTACGAAGAGTTCATAAGGTCGGTGATGATTCCATCCTTCATCGTCATCTTCACAGGAGACGTCTTCGAGGGCAGTGCTATATTCGAGATGAGACTCGATCTTTTCTACACCATACTGGATATCATTATGGGAGGTCCCGGAGACAACCCTCCTAACAGGACTCCCACGGACATCGAAACCTCCATAATGAGGAGAGAAGTAACCAACATTCTGACGTTACTTGCTCAGGCCTGGAGTGACTTTCAGTACTTCATACCTTCCATCGAGAACGTCGAGACGAACCCGCAGTTCGTTCAAATCATACCTCCAAACGAAATTGTCCTCCTCGTGACAGCCTCTGTTTCCTGGGGAGAGTTCACAAGTTTCATCAACGTGTGCTGGCCTTTCTCTCTCCTGGAACCTTTCCTGGAGAAACTTTCCAATCGATTCTGGATGATGGGTAGAAAGCCAGAGAGGATAGAAGAAAGAGTCGAGGAGCTCAAGATGGCTTCTCAGAATGTGCCTTTAACGGTACAGGCGGTGATCGGGGAAGCTTGTCTGACTCTAAGGGAAGTATTGAATCTTCAGGAAGGCGACGTGATAAGACTCAACACTCACTACAGGGACGAGATAAGGATCGACGTGGAGGGAAGGCCCAAGTTCAAAGGAATTCCCGGGAAGTTCAAAGGGAAGTACGCTGTGAGAATCACTGGTGAATACACCAATGGAGGTGAAGGGAAATGACGGAGAATGAATTCCTCTCTCAGGAGGAAATAGACAAACTGCTCAGCGGCGAAGCGGAAGGAGTGCTCACACCGGAAGAAAAAGACATGATCGGCGAGATTGGCAACATTGCCATGGGAAACGCCGCAACGACGCTCTCGATGATTCTGGGAAGGGATGTTCATATCACTGTCCCAACAGTCCGGGAAGAAAAATTGAAGGACATCAAGAGCGACTTCAAGGGTGAAAAAGTTGTTGTGAGCGTGGAATACACGGAGGGGTTAAAAGGGTTGAACGTTCTGGTTCTGGAGAGGGGACTGGTCGCCACGATCGCCGATCTCATGATGGGTGGAAGTGGAGAAGTGGAGAGTGAAGAGCTCGATGAGATCAAGCTCAGCGCCATAGGTGAGGCCATGAACCAGATGATGGGAAGTGCCGCCACCTCCCTTTCGGAGCTTTTGGGGATAACCGTGAGCATCTCTCCACCGAAGGTAGAAGTCCTGAACTTCGACGATCCCAACACGAAGTTTCCACCGGTTGTGGACGATCTGGAAAAGGACGTTGCCATCGTGGAGTTCGAGATCGAGATAGAAGGTCTTCCAAAGTCCATATTTTACCAGGTGATCGGAGCGGATCTCGTCAAGAAAATGTACGAGTACTTCACCAAAGCCCATGAAGAGGAAACCGAAGAGAAGAAGGAGGAAAAGAAGGAAGAGAAAGAAGAGAAAAAGGTGAAAGTCGAGCCGGTGGAATTTTCGGAGTTGAAACCGTCCGGTACAACTAAAACGGAAATTCCTCGGGACAAACTCGAGATGCTGCTCGATATTCCCCTGAAGGTGACTGTGGAACTCGGAAGGACAAGGATGACCTTAAAGCGTGTTCTGGAGATGATACCGGGCTCCATTATAGAGCTCGACAAACTCACCGGTGAACCGGTGGACATTCTCGTCAACGGAAAACTCATAGCCCGTGGAGAGGTTGTTGTGATAGACGAGAACTTTGGTGTGAGGGTAACGGAAATTGTGAGTCCAAAGGAAAGACTGGAGTTGCTCAACGAATGATGTTCTCCAGGCCCCACTCTAAAAGTTCGGGATGTTCACGCGAGAGGAAATTTGGGTCTCTCAGAAGTTCTGAGTGAGGAATGCTTCCTTTTTTGAGACGGAGAATTTTCGCGATGTAGTCTTTCATCTCTCTCACATCCTGAAGTGTTCCCACCCTTCCATGCCCTGGCACGTAGTAGTATGCACCTGCCCTTTCCATTTCTTCCAGTGCCTCGATCCATGTTGACAGATCACTGTCTGCAACCATCTCGGCATGGATTCCCGTGGTGAGGAGATCTCCGCACACGATAACTCTCTCGTTCCTCAAGATGAAAATGGAAGAGTCCGGTGTGTGTCCACCAAGGTTGACAGCTTCCACGGTGATATCTCCGAATTTGTAGGACTCTCTGCCCTCGAACGTCTCCGTCGGGAGTTTCATGGATACTTTCACACCGATTCTTTCCATGAACTCTTCGTCCACTTTGCTCAAGGACTCTTTAGTCAGTGAATGGGCTATTATCCTGTCGAAAACTTCGTTTCCAAAGGTGTGATCTGGATGGTAGTGAGTGTTGAAAACGGCGATGATTTCTTTCTTTAGCACCTCCAGCGCGAATTCTTTGATCTTTCTTGCCTTCTCTGGAAAGAGGGTCGTGTCGAAGAGAACACACACTCTCTTTCCGCACACGAGGACGCTGTTCGAAGATACTCCCGTTCCTATCACGAAAACACTGTCTGAAAGATTCGTTATCATCCTTTCACCTCGTGTAGTATAATTCTCCAAGAGTATTCTTCTACAGAATGAGGTGGTTTTCCTTGGCTACTGCCTTTCTGTGGGGGTATTACGGCTTTGGTAACTTCGGAGACGAACTCATGTTCAGGGCGTGTGTGGATCTTTTGAAAGAAATGGATTTTGGAACCATATACACGCCCCTTCCAAAGGGAAAAAAATCGATGGGAGTGACGTCTGTGGACAGATTCTCCCCGAAACTGTTTTCTTTTTTGAAGAGATCGCAGATCTCGATGGCCGGCGGAGGAGGATTACTCCAGGACGTGACAAGCTTTCGAAGCATTCTCTACTATTACTACCTGTCCAAGGCGTCGCTTCTCATGAAAAAGCCCCTTATTTTCTTTGGAAACAGCATAGGCCCCGTGAGGAGGGACGTTTCAAAGAGGCTCGTTCACGACGTGGTGACACACAGGAACGCGATCTTCATAGCAAGAGAACCAGTTTCTTACAGGTACGTCAAAGCGATGGGTGGAAATGCGTGGTTGGGGACAGATCCTTCGATACTCTATCTCATGAACGATGAAACAGAAGAAAGGAAAGAGAAGAAGGCCGTTTTCTTTTTGAAAAAACCCATAGACATATCTCATGTACTGAGGAGCCTGAGAGACCATGGAATAGACGATTTTGTTCTTTCAAGCGCTTTTTCAAAGGATTGCCAGCATCTTCCCCCTCTTAGAGCAGGCGGAGACGTGCTTGAAGAGATAAAGAGTTCATCGATCGTCATCACCGAAAGGTTCCATCCGGCACTCGTTGCCGCTTACTTTGAAATTCCCTTCGTCATTGTCGATTGTCAGAAGGCAAGAAGGTTTTTCAGAAGGTACACAAAGGAAGATTTCTTTTTCTCAAAAAGGAATCCGCTGGAGATATCGTTGAAGGCATCCGTTGCTTTGAAGAAGAAACTGAATCTGAGGGAGAGACTGAGGAAAGACGCCGTGGAAATGAAAGAGTTCTTGAAAGATACGCTGGGGAGATGGTAGTCTATGAGGATGGTCGTACCAACGTTGAGCAACATCCTTACGGGGTTCCTCGCTGTTCTCATCGTTGCGATGCCAAGGGAGTATGTGAAAGGGATTATGGCTTACAAACTCGGTGATCCTACCCCGAAACAGGCAGGGAGATTGTCTTTGAATCCCTTTGTTCATCTGGATCCGGTGGGGACGATTTCTTTCATTCTGTTCGAGTTCGGATGGTCCAGGCCAGTTCCTGTTCGCTACTGGAAGCTAAAGAACAAGAAGAAAGACCTTCTGAAGATATCCATCCTCGGCCCTCTGACGAGTTTTCTGCTGTTTTTTCTTTGTGGATTCACAGCCTCGAAATTGCCTAGAGAGAGTTTCTGGTGGTTTCTAATGGTGAAAGCCGCCAAATACAATCTCACCTACGCTCTGTTTTCACTCTTTCCAATACCACCTCTCGATGGAAGCAGAATTCTAGCTTCGCTCCTTCCCGACAGGTACATGGAATGGCTGATAAAATACGAAGTGTACGGGATACTGTTCATGCTAGCTCTTTTGGTTCTCTGGATCATACCGCTCGTTATGAATCCGTTTGTGACGTTCATAGACAACCTTGTTCAGATGATTGTGAGGTGATTTGTTTGAAGATCGTTCTGAGGTATCCTGTTTCTCTGAACGTTATAAGACGCCTGACGAGTGGAGACGTGGTTCACTACATTGGAAAGATAGTAGTTGTGGACAAAGATACTGTTGATATCATTGAAAAGTACGAAAGATCAGAAGGAATAAAGCTCTACGATTTGACAGGAGAGATAGTGGCTGTGGGAAGGTTCAAGAAGAACAAATTCTTCTTTCAGGAGATCACTGAGGAAATACTGGAGAAGCTTTTTCTCATGGGTGTAAATGGAGTAATCCTGAACAAGAAACTCACTTTTTCCGTTACGAAAAGATTTTCCAGGGTTCTCTTCGAACTCCTCGAGGAGATGAAGGGAAGTAGAAAAATGGTCTACAAAACTCCGGATGGTAAGAAACTAGAGGAGCTGGAAGTGGAGGGGTTGACCCTTCGAGTAATTCAGGACTCTTCCGGCAAGATCTACACAAAGGTTTAAATGCCCAGTTCTCTTTTGAAACGCTCGTACGTTTCAAGAATCTTTTTTGCGTACGCTTTCCTGCTGTTTCCACCGTTGTAATACTCGAGCGCCAGCCTGAGATCTTTGAACTTGTTGTACAGGTACTTCAAATAGTGGGCACCGTACTTTATGTTCAAACGGTAGTTCCAGATGAGCTCTGTCCAGCCTGATTCTGGGGGTTCCAGGTTGTAGACGTTTGCCACCATCCTAGCTGTCTCTTTTTTAATCTGCATCATCCCCAGCTCTCCATACAATCCTATCACGTTTCTGAAATCGCTCTCCACATCTATGACCGAGACGAGGAGGATCGGGTCAATGTTGGTTTCACGTGCCACTTCGTTTATCGTTCGCCACAGATCTTCAAGGAATTCTTCGTCGCTCTTCAGTTTGTAGGACGATCTTCTCGATTTGACCAGATCCTTGAACCACTCTTTCACGATGATGGTGTTTATCTCCCGGAAGGAGATATTCTTCTTGGTTGGAATGGTGCTCAGAAAGACAGGTGTCAGGACGAGCACCAGGACCAGTATAGTTATTTTTTTCACGATCTTCCTCCTCTGTTCAATCACTTTTAAAATCCCCTCTGGTATAATAGTGCTGGATACAGTTTGATTATACTACACGAGGTGATTTCATGGAGGTTCTCTACAGGAAGTACAGACCAAAGACTTTTTCGGAAGTAGTGAATCAAGACCACGTGAAGAAGGCGATAATCGGGGCGATACAGAAAGACAGTGTTGCCCATGGATACATATTTGCCGGACCCAGGGGAACGGGGAAGACGACACTCGCAAGGATCCTGGCAAAATCCCTGAACTGTGAGGACAGAAAAGGAGTTGAGCCGTGCAACAGGTGCAGGTCGTGTAGAGAGATCGACGAAGGTACGTTCATGGACGTCGTAGAACTCGATGCGGCATCGAACAGGGGGATAGACGAAATCAGAAGGATCAGGGATGCTGTGGGCTACAGGCCGATGGAGGGAAAGTACAAGGTCTACATAATAGACGAAGTGCACATGCTCACCAAAGAAGCTTTCAACGCTCTTTTGAAAACGCTCGAGGAACCTCCTTCACACGTTGTGTTCGTCCTTGCGACCACCAACTTAGAAAAGGTGCCGCCGACGATAATCTCCAGGTGTCAGGTTTTCGAGTTCAGGAACATTCCAGACGAACTCATAGAGAAGAGGCTCCAGGAAGTTGCCAGGGCCGAAGGTATAGACATCGACGAGGAGGCATTGAGGTTCATAGCGAGGAGGGCAGCCGGGGGGATGAGAGACGCCCTCACCATGCTGGAGCAGGTCTGGAAGTTCTCAGAGGGAAGGATCGATCTGGAGACGGTTCACAGAGCCCTTGGATTGATCCCGATCCAGGTGGTGAGAGACTACGTGAACGCCATTCTATCGAGGGATGTGAAGAAGGTTTTCACCGTCCTGGACGATGTTTACTACGGTGGTAAGGATTACGAAGTCCTCATCCAGGAAGCTGTTGAAGATCTGGTAGACGATTTGGAAAGGGAAAAAAGGGTCTACAGTGTCTCACCGTCTGACATCGTTCAGGTCTCGAGACAACTTCTTAACCTTCTTCGGGAGATAAAATTTGCTGAAGAAAAACACCTTGTGTGTCGAGTGGGATCTGCTTACATAGCCACAAGGTTTGCCAGTGAAAAGGCACCGGAGAAAACGAGTACGAATAATACTCAGGAGAGTGCGACAAAAGAGGAGAGAAAAAAAGACAGTGAGTTCGAAGAACGTTTCAAGGAACTGATGGAGGAGCTGAAAGAAAAGGGAGATCTCTCTGTGTTCGTCGCACTCAGTCTTTCTGAGGTGAGCTTCGAGGAAGGAAAGGTCGTTGTAACGTTCGATTCTTCCAAATCAATGCACTATGAGCTCATGAAAAAGAAACTTTCCGAACTGGAGAATCTCTTTTCGAAGAAACTGGGAAGAAAAGTCGAGGTAGAGCTTCGGCTGATGGGAAAAGAGGAGACAATAGAGAAGGTTTCTCAGAAGATTCTGAAGCTCTTCGAACAGGAGGGATAGTTTGAAAAGGATCAAGAGTTTCGGTGGAAAGAGCCTGGGTGGGGGAAAGCAAGAAAAAATCCTCAAAGATTTCATGAAGATGCAGGAAGAACTACAGAAGAAGATGCAAGAGCTGGAAGAGAGTTTTTCCGAGATGGAAGTGGAGACTTCCGTTGGTGGAGGAGCCGTCAGAATTGTGGCGACGTGCGATCGCAGGGTGAAGGAGGTAGAGATCGACGAAGATCTGAAGGAAGATTTCGAAACGTTGAAAGATCTTCTCGTGGCTGGTATGAACGAGATCATAGAGAAGATTGAAAAGCGCCGGGAGGAGGAGATGAGCAAAATCACCCAACAGTTTGGAATACCAGGATTAATGTGAGAAGGAGGGAAAGAGCATGGCAAGAGTGGCTATTAACGGTTTCGGTAGAATCGGAAGACTGGTCTACAGGATCATCTATGAAAGGAAGAACCCCGACATCGAAGTGGTGGCCATCAACGATTTGACAGACACCAGAACTCTTGCACACCTCCTCAAGTACGATTCTGTTCACAAGAAGTTCCCTGGGAAAGTCGAATACACCGATACCTCTCTGATCATTGATGGAGAGGAGATCAAAGTGTTCGCAGAGCCTGATCCTTCCAAGCTTCCGTGGAAGGATCTCGGGGTCGACTTCGTGATCGAATCCACGGGTGTGTTCAGAAACAGGGAAAAGGCAGAGCTTCACCTTCAGGCTGGTGCGAAAAAGGTCATAATCACAGCTCCTGCTAAGGGAGAGGACATCACGGTCGTTATCGGCTGTAACGAAGATCAGTTGAAACCCGAACACACCATCATTTCCTGTGCATCCTGTACGACGAACTCCATCGCACCCATCGTGAAGGTACTCCACGAGAAGTTCGGAATCGTTAGCGGTATGCTCACAACTGTTCATTCCTACACGAACGATCAGAGAGTGCTCGATCTACCGCACAAAGATCTGAGAAGGGCCAGAGCTGCTGCGGTGAACATCATTCCCACTACCACCGGTGCGGCAAAGGCAGTAGCGCTTGTCGTTCCCGAAGTGAAAGGCAAACTCGACGGTATGGCCATCAGGGTACCGACTCCCGATGGATCCATCACAGACCTCACCGTTCTCGTTGAGAAGGAAACCACAGCAGAAGAAGTGAACGCTGTTATGAAAGA
>NZ_JAGGZH010000002.1 GCF_021162145.1 Thermotoga sp. | reverse complement strand
GCAAAACTCATGTTACTTTCGGTGAGAATCCTTATGAGTACGTATGCCATCATCGAGACAGACACACCAAGGACGGTGTAAGCAACGATCTTCCCCAAGGCGTACTCCCACCACGGAAGGTTGTACACGAGAAACATCTCATGGAGGTTCTTCTCTCTGTCCAAAAAAGTAGAGACGCACGCCAGGGAGACCGTTATCAGGATTCCAGTGAAGAATATGATGAACGGTGAAACAAGATCGGAGAATCTGAGGGTGGAATCCTTCAATGCCAACCTGGGAACGGGATACTCCGACTCGGTGAAGATGTACTTCAGAACCTTTGGATCGAAAAAGGCGCTTCCCTGAAAGTCTTCGAGGATGGAATCCAGAACGTTGTAAATAGCGGCGGCCAGGTGAAGATCGACGGGACTCGGTATGAAGATCATCCGAGTTGGCTGTTTGGCGTAGAGCTTTACTGCAAACCCCTTTGGTATGACGATAACCGCATTGAGTTTCCCTTCTTTCAGGAGTTCTTCGTAATCTTTCCCGACTTTGACGATGTTTTCCTGCCTCAGAATGGTGCCGATGAACCTCATGATGAGAGAAGACCAGATACTGTTGTCTTCGTTGTATATCCCCAGTTTCATTGATTGAAGGTTGTAGCTCTGCATGAAAAAAAGAGAAATCAACACCACCAGTACCGGTGTGATGGCGATCGTTATGAGGGACATTCTTCTTTTGAAGATCCTCTTTAGTTCGATCAGTGCCAGTTTAATTATCAAACTTCCACCTTCTTTCGATCTCTTTCACCACCATCTTGTGTATCTCCTCCGCGGTTCTGTTTCCATCGAGTACCACGATCCTTTCCGGATGTTCCTCTGCCAGGAGAAGATATCCCTTTCTCACCCGTTCCAGGAACTCCTTCTTTTCAAAACGATTCAATTCCCCTTTCCTCTTGAGAGCCGTTCCCACATCTACATCGATGTAGAAGGTCACATCGGGCATCAATCCATCCGTCGCAAAGGTGTTCAGCTTTTCAACAGCTTCCTTTCCGATGTTTCTTCCGAACCCCTGGTACGCAACACTGGAATCCACGTACCGGTCGAGCACAACGAAGTATCCTCTGGCAAGATAGTGTTTGATGTCCTCTACAAGAAGGTTTCTTGAAGCGAGGAACAGGAGGAGTTCAGCTTTGGGTGTCACCTCTTCTCTCATCAGAATCTCCCTGATCTTCTCCCCTATCTTCGTCCCTCCCGGCTCTCTTCTCAGGATCACCTTCTGACCCTTCTTTTCTAGGTATCGAACCAGCAGATTCGCCTGTGTGCTCTTCCCACATCCATCTATCCCTTCGAAACTCACGAGCATTCCTTCCCCTCCTGGTCATCAGTATAAAAGCCACGAGATTGTTTGTCGTATGATAGAGAACAGCCGGGAACAGCGAACCACTGGTGACGACGCTGTGAGCGAAGACGAGTGCCACGACGAACCTGTAAACCAGGTTGATCAGAAAGAACTTCTCAAATCCCACGATTACGTTGAAAAGGTGAAGAAACGAAAATATGAAGGCGTTCACCCACACGTTGTTTTCGTTCAGCTCCAAAAGGACTCCCCTGAAGAAGAGTTCTTCGGAAAATGGAGAGATGAACGCCACGGAGATCATCACAGCGAACCAGTTCATGAACGAAGGAAATCTCGCTCCACCGTTTTTCATGAAAAACACGTTCACGAAGAGAAGCACAAGAAACCAATGAAGATCGGCAAAGCTCACTCTGAACGATGGTGTATATCGAAACGCTGCACACGTCGTTACAGCACCAGCCAGCCCGAGCAAGGATTGAAAGAAGATGGCCCTCTCAAAGCGTCTTATCTTGAAAAGGTTTATCGAGAACATGAACAACAGGTATATCGCAAGTGCGATGATAGAGTACAGAAAATTCATCTGTTCACCTCACAGCAGAGTGGCTATCATGATGGCTTTTATTGTGTGTTTTCTGTTTTCCGCTTCGTCCCACACTCTGCTCTGTTTCCCTTCTATCACCTCGTAGGTCACTTCCTGCCCCTTCACAGCGGGTAGACAATGCATGAAGATCGTCTCCGATTTCCCAGTGAGAGCCATCGCTTTCTCGTTCACCTGGTAAGGTTTCAAAAGTGAGATTTTTTCCTTCGCTCTATCTTCCTCCCCCATGGATGCCCACACATCCGTGTAGACCACGTCCGCCCCTTTTAATGCCTCCTCTGGGTTGGACGTAAACGACACACTGCCTCCCGTCTCTTTCGCTATCTTTTCACATTTTTTGTATATCTCTGGTCTTGGTCTCAGTTCATCTGGACCACACGCCACGAAATCCATCCCCATCTTCGAGCAGGCGATCATGAGGGATGTCGCCACGTTGTTTCTGGTGTCACCCATGAAGACGACCTTTATTCCCTTGAATCCTCCAAAGTTTTCTTCTATCGTCATCAGATCAGCAAGCGCCTGTGTGGGATGAAATTTGTCCGTGAGGCCATTGTAAACAGGTACACCGGAGTACTTTGCAAGCGTCTCTACCGTCTCCTGCTTGTAACCACGAAACATGATAGCATCTACCATCCTTCCAAGAACGCGAGCGGTGTCTTCAAGGGACTCCTTCGTACCGAGGTGTATATCGTTCGGTGATAGAAAGATGGGATGCCCTCCCTCCTCCGCGAAGGCAGCTTCGAAGGCAAGCCTTGTTCTCGTGGAACGCTTTTCGAAAATCATGGCGAGTGTCATGCCTCTGAACCTCTCCAATTTCAATCTGGAGCGACTCTCCATTTTCACCTGTTTGGCAATATCAAGCAGGTATCTGATTTCTTCCGTAGAGAAATCGAGAAGCGTCAAAAGGGACCTTCCCTTCAAATTGAAAGACATCTCTCACACCTCCACGATATCTTCGAGCCTTTCACCCGTGGATATGTACTTTATCGGTTTCCCTGTTTCCTTTTCTATGAAGTTCACGAAGCGATCGAACTCTCTACTTTCGAGTGATTTCCAACCATCGAAAACTTCGTACACAGGTTCTTTCTTTTCTAGGTCCCTAAGAGAAAGCAGTTCCTTACCGTCTTTGTATCTCACGCAGACCTTCACCTTTTCAAAACCGTTCAACACGTCTGCTTTTGTCATAACGAGCGTGTCAACGCTGGCTACCTCTATGGCGTAGTTGAGAAGCGGAAGATCAAGCCATCCACATCTTCTCGGTCGACCCGTGGTGGATCCGTACTCGTGTCCCGCTCTCCTCAGCGTTTCTCCTTCATCTCCGAAGAGTTCCGTTGGAAACGGTCCTTCCCCCACCCTCGTCGTGTACGCCTTGAAAACGCCGATCGTTTCGTCTACTTTCACCGGAAAACCCATACCTGCACTCACACCTGACGAGGAGCAGTTCATACTTGTAACGTACGGGTAGGTTCCCACGTCGAGATCGAGAAGAACCCCCTGTGTGCCCTCGAAAAGCACGTTTTTGCCTTCAAGGGTCCTTTTCATTTGAAGAGAAGAAACCACGAAACCTTTTATAGTGTTGTAGAACTCCAGAAGATCGTCCAGTGCTTTCTCAACATCGAAGGTAAGGTTGTAGAAACTTTTCAGGGAGAGGTTCTTCTTCAGAAGAGCCCTGACCCTTTTCTCATCGTGAAGTTCGGCGATCCTCACGTTCGCCCTCATGACCCTGTCGGCACATGCAGGGCCGATTCCCCTCTTCGTGGTGCCTATCTTCAACACCTCGTCTACTTTTCTGTCCACCTCTTTGTGTACGGGAAGGACTATGTGTGCGTTCTCCGAGACGAGAATCTCCCCCGAGTATCCGGGAAACCTTTCCCTCAACTCAACCAGTTCTTCTCTGAACACCTGGGGATCGAGTAGAACGCCATTTCCTATGGCTATTCCCACGTTTCTGATGAAGTCCGCAGATGGAAGCAGGTGATGAATCACTTTAAAGGAACCATAGTTCACAGTATGGCCGGCGTTGGCACCTCCGGAGAATCTCGCCACGACATCGTGATATCTGGAGAGGTACGTCACAACCTTTCCTTTTCCTTCGTCTCCCCACTGGAGTCCCACGACAACACGGTTCATTCGCTTCACTCCTTTTCGAAACGCCCGAATATCCGGTCTACATATCTCAGATAATAGGATGTATCGAAGAGTTCCCTCAACTCCTCTTCAGTAACAAGTTCCCTCACGTCCTCGTCTTCGAGCAGGTGTTCGAGGAAGTGTTTTTCGGAGTACCATGTCTTCAGGGCGTTTCTCTGAACTATGTCGTACGCTTCTTTCCTCGTCAATCCTTTCTCTATGAGTTTCAGGAGGACTCTCTGGGAGAAAACGAGCCCTTTTGTGAGATTCACGTTTTTCTTCATCCTGTCTTCGTTCACTTTCATGTCCCTGATCACTTTCGTTGTGGTGTCTATCATGTAGTAAAGGGTCTGCGTGGCATCTGGAAAGATGTACCTCTCGACGGAGGAGTGAGAAATATCTCTTTCATGCCAGAGAGCAACGTTCTCTAAGGCGGGTTCTACAAAGGCCCGCATCATCCTTGAAAGTCCCGTCAACCGCTCACAGGTGATGGGATTTTTCTTGTGTGGCATGGCACTCGATCCTCTCTGACCTTCTTTAAAGGGCTCCTCAACTTCGAGTACTTCTGTTCTCTGAAGGTGTCTTATCTCAACGGCAATTCTCTCAATCCCGGCTGCTATGATTCCCAGTGTGGCCAGATAGTAAGCGTGTCTGTCGCGCGGAACCACCTGGGTTGAAACGAGTTCTACCTTGAGACCAAGGTAAGAAAGAGCTCTTTCTTCAACTTCGGGAGGCACATTCGCATAATTCCCAACGGCTCCACTTATCTTTCCGTAAGAAACCTCTTCGATTGCTTTCTCAAGGCGAAGGATGTTCCTTCTCATCTCCGAATACCAGCCGAGTACCTTCAATCCAAAGGAGGTGGGCTCTGCATGTACACCGTGCGTTCTTCCAATTGTGGGAGTGTACCTGTATTTGTTTGCTGTGTTCCAAAGTGCATCGCAGAGCTCTTCCAGGGCATCAAGCAGGATCTTCCCAGCATTGACGAGTGCCAGGGAGTTGGCAGTGTCCAGAACGTCCGAAGAGGTGAGGCCGTAGTGGAAGAACCTAGAATCTTCTCCGATCATCGTTCCAATTCCTTCTACGAAGGCCACGACGTCGTGGTTCGTCCTTTCCTCTATTTTCTTGAAGAGTTCCACATCTATTCTGGCCTTATTCCTTACCCTCTCCGTTACTCCTTTCGGAATCATTCCCAGTTCCTCGTAAGCTTTCATCACCGCCAGTTCCACTTCCAGCCACCTTCCGTACTTCGCTTCCTCCGTCCACAGCTCCTTCATCGGGGACAACGCGTATCTCTCTACCATCTTGCTCCCTCCTGAAGATGTCTCTCAGAAATATGAGTGTCACAACAGGAAAAACAAGATAAGAAGCTCCCGGATATTTGATGCTCGCTACCTTCCACAAAGACAGGGAAACGAAAATCCAAAAGATCGCCATGAACACTAGATTTGTTGTTTTCTTCTTCATAAAACCGGAGACGGCCAGGAAGATAAAAGACACCCCCAGGTACATCTCGGCTAGATCGTAGCTTACACCCTTCACATATTCGAACACTTCGAGGATCAGAAGAAAGATAAGGCTGATGTAGAAGATGTTTCTGTTTTTCCCCTTCTTGTCTGAGAGAAAAAACAGGGAAACCGCGGGAACGAGGATTGAGAGCAAAATGCTGTCCTTCCAGGAAAAAGCAGCAAAGATCAGGGAAAGTGCAAGTCCCAACAT
>NZ_JAGGZH010000001.1 GCF_021162145.1 Thermotoga sp. | reverse complement strand
TCTCGGAACGAACCTGACCCCTCTCGGTGCCGTTCAGAACATAGTTGGCCTTTCTCTTCTGGAAAGGTACACGCATCACACGGTGAGCTTCAAGGACTTTTTAAAAATAGCGTGGAGTTACATGTTCATACCCTTCATCGTAGCAACATTGTACTCATTCATCATCTTTTAAAAAACGAGCTACTTTCCTTGCAATGTATCGCCTGAAGAAGTAAGAACCCTTGTGTCCTACTGGAAGGAACACAGTTTTCTTGTTTCTTAGCAGTCTGTGAAGAGTCGCGTAGGATCGATACGGTATTACACGGTCGAACAGCGCCCAGAAGAAAAGAACCTTTTGCTCGACGAAGGGAGCGTAAGAAGCAGGGTCATAAAAATAGCAGGAAACAGGAGATTTCCTTCTGATATCCTCGATGGATTCAAAGGTTTTTATCACCTCCAGGGTGTTTCCTCTGTTCCTGATGCAATCTTTCTCCGATCTGCATCTGAATTCGTTTCCTCTTTCTCTGTAGAGATCCCTCAGCTTTTTTGTGTATGGGGAGTACCAGTTTATCCACCGCCAATCCCCACCTGAACAACAGATGATACCCTTTCCGATACGTTTTTCTCGCGCAAGGGCGATGGTTGTTATCATACCACCGAAACTGAAACCCATCAGTGATATGGGTTTGTCGCTTTCCTTCTCTATGAAGTCCACCAGATCGATCACATCCTGGACTGCCTCATCGAACCTTTTAACACAGTAGGCCGGTGACGGATGGTAGAAAGGTTCACCACCTGACCAGCTCTCAGGGGCACGTTTTTCGTGATAGGGGAGAATGAGGAACCATGTCTTTATGTTGTACTCTCTGAATTTCTCTCCGAACCAGAGAAGGTAGGGGATGTTTCCGTTCCCGATACCGTGGATGAAGATCAGATTGTGGCTAACTACTTTCGGCTCAAAGACGTAAACACGCACGGTTTTGCTTTCTTCAACAATGGGCCTGTACGAAGTTTGGAATGTGACCAGCTTCACGTTTCAACACCTCCGATTAATATTTTAAACGTGATAGAATCTAAAGAGAGGTGAGAGCGATGATAGATTTTAAGATGACAAAAGAAGGGCTCATCCTCTTGATCAGAGACTATCAAAACCTTGAAGAAGTGTTGAACGAAATCACCTCGCGTATCACCCAGATGGGGGGATTCTTCGCAAAGGGAGACAGAATTTCCCTCATGATCGAGAACCACAGTAAACATTCTCAAGATATCCCGAAAATTATATCGCGTCTCAGAGAGCTTGGTCTGGAGGTTTCTCAAATACTCGTTGGAAGTACTGTTGAAGGGAAAGAGAACGATGTGAAGGTGAAGTCGAGAACCACCGTGGAGAGTACCGGAAAGGTGATAAAGAAGAACATTAGATCCGGTCAGACGGTTGTTCACTCCGGCGATGTGATCGTGTTTGGTAATGTGAACAAGGGAGCAGAGATCCTTGCTGGTGGTTCTGTGGTGGTCTTCGGAAAGGCTCAGGGGAACATACGCGCCGGTTTGAACGAAGGAGAACAGGCGGTCGTCGCCGCCCTCGATCTTCAAACCTCTCTTATTCAGATAGCGGGGTTCATTACACATTCCAAAGGAAGAGAAAACGTTCCTTCGATCGCTCATGTGAAAGGAAATCGCATCGTGATTGAACCGTTCGATAGAGTGGATTTCGAAAGGAGTGAATGAGTTGGTAGCGAAAGAACTTCTGATGAAACTTTCAAATCTCGATGGACCCTCTGGTCATGAAGACAAGGTCGTTTCCTACATTGAATCGCTCATAAAGCCTTTTGTGGATGAGACAGAGATCACAAGTCATGGAAGCCTGGTTGGATACAAAAAGGGTGAAGGAAGAGGGAAGCTCGCTCTTTTTGCACACGTTGACGAGATAGGCTTTGTTGTTTCTAAAGTAGAAGGAGAGTTTGCTCGTCTGGAGCCAGTTGGAGGAGTTGATCCAAAGGTTGTTTACGCTTCGAAAGTACGCATCTATACAAAAGATGGTATTGCTCATGGTGTTATAGGCATGCTCGCTCCACACCTCCAGTCACCAGATTCCAGAAAAAAGGTACCGTTGTTCGATGAGCTATTCCTCGATCTTTCTCTGTCGGATCGCACTGTTCGCATTGGTGATGTAGCGGTGATAGACCAAGAATCTTTCGAAACGAACGGAAAGGTGATTGGAAAAGCCCTTGATAACAGAGCGAGCTGTGTTTCTTTGGTGAAGACACTGGAGTTTCTCGCCAGGTACAGCCATCCGTGGGATGTTTACTTTGTCTTTTCCGTTCAGGAAGAAACAGGCTGTCTTGGCGCACTCACGGAGGCTTACGGAATAAACCCGGATGTTGCGATCGTGATGGACGTCACGTTTGCTTCAGAACCCCCTTCTCACGATCACATAGAACTGGGGAAAGGGCCTGTCCTTGGACTGGGACCTGTCGTTGACAGGGCACTCACTCAGAAGATCGCACTCATCGCCCAGAGACACAACGTTGCTCTTCAGAAAGAAGTGGTGGGGGGGAGATCGGGTACGGAGACGGATTTCGTTCAGCTTGTACGGACAGGTGTGAAGACCGCTTTGATTTCTATTCCACTGAAGTACATGCACACACCCGTGGAGATGGTCGATCCAAGGGATGTTGAGGAACTGTCGAGGCTGCTGTCCATCATTGCCGTTGAACTGGAGGTGTAGGAGATGTATCTTAGAGATCTTTCCACCATGACCGGTGTCTCCGGTGATGAAGAAAGAGTCAGGGAGTTCATAAAGTCGAAAATAGAAAACTTCGTGGACGATCTCCTCGTTGATAAAATGGGAAACCTCATTACTCTCAAGAAGGGGAAAAGTTCCTCCAAAAAGCTTCTTGTTTCTGCCCACATGGACGAAGTGGGCTTGATTGTGTGTAAAATAGACAAAGATGGAAAGGTAGCGTTTTTACCCATCGGCGGGGTGGATCCCCGGATCCTTCCGGGAAAGGTCGTTCAGGCGAAGGATCTGAAGGGAATTATAGGTTACAAGCCTGTGCACCTTCAAGATAAAGAAGCAAAGACGCCCCCCAAATTCGAGGACCTGAGGATCGATTTTGGATTCTCCTCGAAGGAAGAAGCGGAAAAACACGTTTCCGTGGGGGACTGCGTTTCTTTTGTGAGTGAGTACATGGAAGGAAACGGGAGAGCAACGGGTAAGGCCTTCGATGACAGAGCGGGTTGCTCTCTTCTCATAGACATTCTTGAAGAAGGAGTTGCTCCTGCCTACGACACCTATTTTGTCTTCACGGTTCAAGAAGAAACAGGACTTCGTGGGAGTGCCGTGGTAGTGGAACAGATAGAACCAAGCTGCGCTCTGGTTGTGGAGACGACAACAGCTGGAGACAACCCGGAGCTAGAAGAACGGAAATGGGCGACCCATCTCGGTGATGGCCCCGCAATCACTTTCTACCACAGAGGTTACGTGATACCGAGAAAAATCCTCCAGGTTATTGTTAACACGGCGAAGGGAATGGGAATTCCTTTCCAGATGAAGAGGAGGACAGCCGGAGGAACAGACGCTGCTCGCTACGCGAGGACAGCCTATGGTGTTCCAGCCGGGGTTGTGTCCATTCCAGCAAGGTATATCCACAGTCCAAACTCTGTTCTGGATCTGAACGATTACAGAAACACTCTGAAACTCGTGAAAGCCGTCATCGAAGAGGGAAAGATCGTGGAGGTGATTTGATGAAGGATCTGATCAAAAGGTTAACAGAGGCGTTTGGCCCCAGTGGACGAGAAGAAGAGGTGAAGAAAATCCTGCTGGAAGAGCTCGAAGGGTACATAGATGGTTACAGAGAAGATGGCCTTGGAAACCTCATCGTCTGGAAGGGATCAGGGGAGAAAAAGGTAATCCTGGACGCGCACATCGACGAAATAGGAGTGGCCGTTACGAACATGGACGAGAAGGGCTTTTTAATGATAGAACCTGTGGGTGGGCTCTCTCCTTACATGCTCCTTGGAAAAAGGATCCGCTTTGAAAACGGTGTCGTTGGTGTTGTTGGGATAGAGGGAGAGACACTCGATGAAAGGCAAGAAAACGTGAAAAAACTCTCCTTCGACAAGCTGTTCGTGGATGTTGGAGCAAAGTCCCGTGAAGAAGCAGAGAAGATCTGTCCGATAGGTAGTTTCGGAGTTTACGACAGTGGATTTACGGAGCTATCGGGAAAGTACGTTTCGAAAGCAATGGATGACAGGGTGGGTTGTGCTGTGATCGTGGAGGTTTTCAAGAGGATCAAACCGTCTGTCACCCTGTATGGTGTGTTCAGTATCCAGGAAGAGAATGGAATCGTGGGTGCCTCTGTTGCGGGATACAATATTCCTGCAGGCGAAGCCATAGTCATAGATGTGACCGACTCTGCAGACACCCCAAGAGCGATAAAGAGGCACGCTATGAAGCTGTCTGGAGGGCCTGCTCTGAAGGTGAAGGACAGGACTTCTATAAGTAACAGAAAGATCCTCGAAAAACTAATTGAGACCGCCGAGAAATTCAACATAAAGTACCAGATGGAAGTGCTGACCTTTGGGGGAACGAACGCCATGGGATATCAGAGAACGAGAGAAGGCATACCAGCGGTGACCGTATCCATTCCCACCCGGTACATTCATTCACCGAGTGAGGTGGTTTCCCCAGAGGACGTGGAGGGGACGGCGGAGCTTCTGATCAGGTATTTGGGGGAGTGAGAGATGGCGAGGGTAACCCTCTCTGAGGGACAATCACGTTTCCTCTTCTGGCTCATAGTGGTGATATTTTCCGCTGTTATAGCTCTCTTATCTTACAACCTGTATCTAAAATGGCAGCTCAAAAACGTGAAGGTAGAGATAGTGGAGATAAAGCCCGTTGAGGTAAACATTCCCGAAGAGCTGAAGGTACCGCTTGAAGTCACGCCTCCGCCCACTCCCCTTCTTGTGGAATTTGAAGAATTTGACTACGAGAAGCTGAGAAACGAGATGGCCGATTTCGTGCCCGAGAACCAGACGGTTTCCTCCTTTGTTGTGAAAAAAGATGACGCCCTGAGAATAATCAGAAGATCGAACCTTCCTTACCTGATATCTCCCGTGTCTACAGACACGTATTCCATTGTACTCCTCGGGGAGTTCAGTGATTTTTCCCAGGTTGCCCAGAAGTCTCTCTACGGGGTTTTTGTGATAACGACCGTATCAGAAAATCTCTCAAAGGAGCTCGCCTACGACCTGAGAGTAGCGGGGTACCCCTCTTACGTTTACGCTTTCACAAAGAGAGAAAAGAACTATTATTCCGTGGTGGTGGGAGCCTTTCCCACCCGCAGACTGGCAGAGGACTACTTCGAAAAGCTCGATTGGAACGACATCATGAAGAGGATCGGGGTGAGTAGTCCCGGATACGCCGGGAGGTTGATCTCTCCTTGAAGATCAAGCGAAAACACCAGAGGATAGCACTCCTTCTGGCGCTCGTATTCTTCATCATGCTAGGAATAATGGAGCAGGACAAAAGGCCAAAAGAAGAAGAAATCCCCCCTCAAAAGGTCACATCCTTTCCTATAAATTTGAACAGCGCATCCGTGGACGACCTGGTTTCTATCCCCGGAATCGGTCCTGTGAAAGCAAGACGGATAATTGAGTACAGAGAATCTCACGGCCCTTTCTCTTCTGTGGAGGAACTGGTGAACGTCTCTGGCATTGGCGAAAAGACGCTAAAGAAGATCTCTGAGTACGTAATGGTCGAGGGAGTTGAACAACCCACCAGAGATGAAGTCACAAAATTGAACGTCAATACAGCTTCTCTGGAAGAACTGGAAACACTACCCTACATTGGAGAGGCGAAGGCAAAGGCTATAATCGAGTATCGTGAAGAGCACGGCCCCTTTTCTTCTCCCGAGGATCTTCTGAGTATTCCTGGTATCGGTGAAAAGACACTGGAAAGAATCAGAGGAAAAATCACATTTTGAAAGGAGGAAAAAGCATGAAAAAACTATTCTTGCCCTTCGTCCTGGTGGGAGTTCTTCTTGCAACGTTCCTCATTTCCCAGAGTTCCACGGATTCCTCACTCAGGATAGCCTATGTGGACATTGAAAGGGCAACCGAGAGCTATCAAAAGTGGAAAGATCTGAACGAAAAGTACAGGAGGGACTACTCGTTCTACCAGAGCAAACTCAAGGAGATGGAAGATGAGCTGAAGAAGATGCAGGATGAAGGAAGGCCTCAGAATGAAATACAGGCAAAGCAGAGGGAAATCCTCGCAAAGAAGGCTGAGTACGAGAACCTTCTCAAGTCGGAGTACCAGCCGAAGATTCAGGAGATCATGAACGAAGTTGTCAAGAAGATTCAGGAGTATGCAAGTGTCATGGGATACGATCTTGTTCTCACCAAACAGGTGGTTGTCTACGGGAATCCTACCTTTGACATCACAGAACAGGTGATCGCTTACATCAATCAGCAATGACGAACAGTCTGAAGTGCGTGAACCTCGAAAAGAAATTTGGAAAGAGGGTTGTGGTTGATCAGGTGAACCTCGAGTTCAACCAGGGTGAAGTCGTTGGTCTTCTCGGACCAAACGGTGCCGGGAAGACCACCATCTTCAACATGATACTCGGGGTGGTGGTTCCATCTTCCGGGAAGATCTTTTTCAAGGAGTTGGATATAACAAGGTTTCCAGTCTACAAAAGAGCAAGGCTTGGCATCACATATCTTCAGCAGGAGTCATCCGTTTTTGGTGGACTCACCGTCAGAGAGAACATAGAACTTGTGCTTCGATTCTTCGAAAAAGACGAAAAAAAGAGAGAGGAAAAGATCGAACAGCTCCTCTACGAATTTCACCTGAAACCTCTCGAAAATCAGCCGGCGAACTTCCTTTCCGGCGGTGAAAAGAGAAAATTGGAACTAGCGAGGATGATGTGTCTGAACCCGGCTTTTGTGCTTCTCGACGAGCCCTTCAGTGGAATAGATCCAAAGACCGTCAAGGAGATACAGAAAATGGCCCTCGAACTGAAGCAGAGGAACCTCGGTGTAGTGGTTACAGACCACAACGTGGATGAACTTGTGGAGATCGCGGACAGAATATACGTTATCTACAAGGGAAGGATCCTCGCCGAGGGAAGACCAGAGGAGGTCCTAGAAGATGAAACTGTGAAGGAGGTGTACCTTGGATCGTGAAGCGAGTCGGTGTGATAGGATATTCCGGAGCAACCGACAGGCCTCCTGTATCAGATCTCAGAGAGCTTTGTCTGGAACTTGGCAGGAAACTTGCCGAGAATGGTTTTGTGATTTTCAACGGTGGAAGAGACGGTGTGATGGAACTGGTGTCCCAGGGGGCAAGAAAAGCAGGCGGAACGGTGGTGGGGATACTTCCCGATGGAGAAGCAGGGAACCCTTATCTGTCTGTTTCCATAAAAACAGGGCTTGATTCTCAGATGAGGTCTTTCATCCTTTTGAGAAATATGGACGTTGTTGTCTCGATCGGAGGAGAAATAGGAACGGCAATAGAAATCCTCGGTGCCTACGCGCTGGGGAAACCCGTGATTCTGCTGAGGGGAACGGGTGGATGGACGGACAGAATCGCTCAGGTTCTGATAGATGGAAAATACCTGGACAGCAGAAAGATCACGGAAGTCCACCAGGTGTGGACGATAGAAGAGGCAATTGATGTTATAGGACAACTTCCCTGAGCCATTCCAGATACTCTGGAAGCGCGCTTTCAACCTTCAGAGCGAAAATGGCAGGAACTTCGTACGGGTGGATCTTCCTCAGCTCTTCGGAGAGTTCCTTTTTCTTTTCTTTCGTTGTTTTAAAAAAGACAGCCCATTCTCTATTCTGAACGATTTTTCCTTCCCACCAGTACCCAGATCTGATCTCGAACGTGTTAAAACAGGCGATCAGTTCTCTCTCAAGGAGTTTCTTTCCGGTTTCGAGTACGCTCTTTTCATCTGGGAACGTCGAATACACGATTACCACCCTATCCCTCCTTCATCAATCTGTGGAGTTTCTCAAAGTGGTCACTTTTCCCCACAACCATCAACCTGTCTTCTGGAAATACCTTCGTGTCTCCTGTTGGATTGAAGATCACTTCTCCTCCGCGCCTGATCGCTATGACAATGGTACCGGTTCTTTTTGACAGGTTTATCTCGCCGAGTGTCTTGCCGGCTATGGGGCTTTCAGGAGGGATCATCACCTCTTCTATTCTGAAAGATTCTTCGCCGAATGAGAGAATGTCGAGGAAGCTTATGGTAGTGGGATTGAGCGCCATCTGGGCCAGTCTGACACCTGCGAGTTCCGAGGTGGCGATCACTTTGTCTGCTCCCGCGTAAACGAGTTTGCTCAGGGCCTTCATATCAGAGACTCTGGAGACAACTTCGAGATTCGGATTCAAAGATTTTGCCGTGAGAACGACAAAAGTGTTTTTCGCATCATCCGGAAGTGTCACCACCAGGGAACTTGCCCTCTCAACTCTCGCTTTCATGAGCACTTCTTCCTCTGTTGCATCTCCCACCACGTACGGAAATTTTTTCTCGAGAAAGTCTTCCAGTCTTTTGATCGCTTCTTCGGACATATCTATCACAACAAATGGCTTCTTGGCCTTCATTATCTCAAGAGTCGTGTGCCTGCCGGTTCTTCCCGCCCCAACCACTATGAAGTGACCGCTCAGTTCATCTATCATCCTCTTTATCCTCCTGTTTTTAAAGTATTCACCAATATGTCCTTCCACTATGAAAGATGTTACGGCAGTGAAGCCATAGAACACAACGGTCACACCCGCTCCTATCAGTATGGCTGAGATCACCTTTCCCGCCTGTGTTATGCTTTCTGGAAGAGAGTACCCCACTGTGGAAACGGTGATCAGAGTGAAAAAGAAAGATTCGAAAAAACCCCATCCCTCCGTTAGATGAAAGGCCACTGTTCCGAATACGAAAATAAACGTGATCATGAGTATCAATATAACGATGTTCTTTCCCATTGCCCTTACCACCTCAGATAAATATTACAACATTTTAACTCGTTCTATGATCATTTTATAATTAATTATACGAACTCAGATTATATAAATTCCAATGAAGGAGGGATTGCTGTGGGAAATCTGAGAAAACCTAATGCAAACGAAGCAACGGGAACGTTCAACCGTTCAAGAGATGTTGTCCCCATGTCTGGAATATGCTCCAGATGTATCGATGGTTGTACCGGAGGCTGCGAAATCTGGCTTGCATCGTTCAGAGGGAGAGAAGTACTCTATCCAGGCCCATTCGGTGAAATTACAGCAGGAGCTGTCAAAGATTATCCTGTCGATTATTCTCATCTGAACATTCTTGGCTATGCCCACGGTGCAGAAGGCCTTCCCGAGGGAGTGGAACCAGGGCCGGATACAGCCATATTTCCGAATGTTGATACGACTACCGAGTACGGATGGGAAATTAAAGTGAAAATGAAGGTCCCCATCTTCACAGGAGCTCTCGGTTCTACAGAAATCGCCAGAAAGAACTGGGAACACATAGCCGTGGGAGCTGCTATCAGTGGAATAACTGTTGTCTGCGGTGAGAATGTGGCTGGTGTTGATCCGGACCTGGAACTCGACAGCGGTGGAAAAGTAAAGAAATCCCCAGAACTTGACAGGAGAATAGAGATATACAAAAGATATCATGATGGGGAGTACGGCGAGATACTGATTCAAATGAACGTCGAAGACACCAGACTAGGTGTAGCCGAATACGTGATAAGCAAACACGGTATTGAAACGATAGAACTCAAGTGGGGCCAAGGTGCAAAGAGCATCGGTGGAGAGATAAAAGTAAAATCTCTTGAAGAGGCTTTGGAATTGAAAAGAAGGGGTTACATTGTACTACCCGATCCTGAACTTCCTGAAGTTCAGGAAGCTTTCAAAATAGGTGAGATCAAGGAGTTCGAGAGACACTCGAGGCTCGGTTTTGTTTCAAAAGAATCTTTCCTGAGGGAAGTAGAAAGGCTGAGAGAACTTGGTTTCAAGAGAATCACGTTGAAAACTGGAGCGTACTCTGCTGTGGATCTTGCCATGGCTCTCAGATATGGAGCCGAGGCAAAGGTGGATCTCATCACTGTGGACGGGGCTCCTGGTGGAACAGGTATGAGCCCGTGGCCGATGATGAACGAATGGGGTATTCCCACATTCTATCTCGAGGCTCTAACGTATCAATTCGCGGAAAAACTGAGTAAGAGAGGGATTCGCGTACCCGATATTGCCATAGCCGGCGGATTCTCCACAGAAGATGCTGTTCTCAAAGCGCTCATGATGGGAGCTCCGTATGTAAAAGCGGTATGTATGGGAAGGGCCTTGATGATACCGGCAATGGTGGGGAAGAACATAGGAGAATGGCTCAAAAAGGGAGAGCTACCCAAGACAGTCTCAAAGTACGGAACAACAGTAGAAGAGATCTTTATTACCTATGAAGAGCTGAAGAACAGATTCGGAGCTGAAGAGGTGAAAAAGTTGCCACTCGGTGCCATAGGTGTTTACACGTTCATTCAAAAGTTCAAAACGGGTTTGCAACAACTTATGGCAGGAGCAAGAAAATTCAGGTTGTCTGTCCTATCCAGAAAAGACCTCATCGCACTCACGAAGGATGCTGCGGAAATCTCTGGTATTCCATATGTTATGGAATCTTACAGGGACGAAGCGGAGAAAATCCTCGAAGAATGAAAATCGAAAAAAATCAAAGGGGAGCTTTTGCTCCCCTTCAGCTCTTTTCAGCTCTTTGGAAAGACTATGAACTTGATGGCGGTCCTCTTTTCGTTTTCGATCTCCACGTCTGTGAAGGCGGGAACGAACACGAGGTCGATACCGCTCGGTGCAAGGTACCCCCGTGCAATGGCAATGGCTTTCACTGCTTGGTTCACAGCGCCTGCTCCGATGGCCTGGATCTCCGCTCTTCCGTGTTCCCTCACCACACCAGCGATGGCGCCAGCAACTTTGTTGGGATCGGACTTCGATGATACTTTCAAAACTTCCATGTGACTTACCCCCTTTGTTGTGTGATCTCAGTCGTATTTTACCATGTCTCAATGCTTTCTTTTGAAAATGTTCAAAGTGTTCAACCTCTCCCTCAACCATGGAACAACACTCGTAAAGAATGACCCCCTGACCAGCTGAAACAGAGTTGCTTTCTGGGGTGTTCCAAGGTCCATCCTAGAAATCCTGTACGCTGCAAAAGTTCTCAGGAAAAAGGAGGCAATCATCGTGAGTCTTATGGCGGATACTTCGAAGGGAAGACTGAGGTTTTCAAGGGTGGAGACAAGGACGCCTGAGATCAAAGAGCCTGCAAACAACAGGATGTTGGATAGACTGTTAAATATGGAAAACGCCTCCGCACTGAGTGAAGAAGGAACGTTGTACATGAGAATGTAGAAGATGAGCTGACTTGTTCCAGCAATCACGAAGATACCGATGATGCCCTGAAGAAGGAAAACGTACAGAAAGGATTTGGGGGTGAGTGCCCAAAGCAAAATAACGGTTGCATGGACCCATAGACAGAGTTTGAGAAAGTATTGAAAACCGTACCTGTCACCCAATCTTCCCCAGAAAGGTTGGAAAAGCGTTCCTATGAACATTCCTACCGCATTCAGAACGCTTATCTGAAAGTAACTGAACTGGACTTCTTTCAGGAGCATAACGTTTATGTAGACGGTTCCAACACCGACAGCGAAATGCCAGAGAGCAAACCCCAGGAGGAAGTTTCTGTAATGCTCTTCTTTCAGCAAGATTCCTATCACTTTCGTTATTCCCAGGGAGGTTTCTCTCGGTCTGTAAGCAGGTTCGTACTGAACTTTCAAGAAATAACCACTCAAAAGTCCTAGAGCACCGGCTATGAAAAACAGCGTGCTGAACCCTTTCCAGTTTTCACCCAAAGAGTCCAAAATTATACCCGCAACGAACATGGCAGGTATCTGAACCAGTCCGTGAATCAGGTTTCTAAAGCCAAAATAGCTTCCTATCATGTTTTTGGGCACCAGATCTGACATCCAGCTCTGCCACAAGGGAACGGAAAGGGCTCCAGCGATCTGGATGTAGAAGTACAGAATGTACGCCAGAAGCAGTCCGTGTTTGATAAGAGGAAACAGAGCAAACAATACAATTGAAGTCCTGGCAGTCCACATCAGAGGAACGATTAACTGTTTTCTGGTTTTCAACCTGTTTGAGAAGTAAACGGTGGCGATCTGAAAGGCATTTGCCAGAAAGGGAATGGATCCAAAGAGTCCTATGAAAAAACTGGAGGCACCCATCCAGAGGAAGTATCCAGTCAGGTACGGCCCGCCGAAAAATTGATTGATGAGAACTGCAAGTGCTCCTTCTACAATAGATATATTCAGCGCCCTCTTTATTTTTGGGTCCAACTCTGCGTCCTCCCTAGAGGGTTTGGACTTTAAACTATGGTATCACTAGAAAATTAATGGATTGATTTGGCAGGTTTTAATGTGTGTTAATCTTCCAGCACTTTATCAGGCTCATCCCACAATTTTCTCAACACATGAGCGACCAGTTTGGGTTGCCTGTCCCTCGTGAAGACACCCTTGTGGTTCAGGATGGGTCTTCTCACGTTTTGAGGTGTCTTGAAGTCCGCAAAAGCCCACACATGCGTTCCCACAATGTAATCTTTTTTCATGAGAAGCTTTATCGTTTTCTCAACAAGTTCTGCCTGGTACTCTTCGGAGAACATCTGAGGTGGATCGTAGTGGAAACCTGCTATCGCATCCGCTCCAAACTCTGTGACAAAGATAGGCTTTCTGTGCCTTCTGTAGAGTTCTTCCACATCTTCTTCCAGTGCTTTCAATCCCTCGTCTATCCTTCCCTGGTAGATGTACCATCCATAGTACCTGTTCACACAGACGATGTCGAAGTATTTCAGAGCCACATCTCTTGTCCTCTCGTCCGGTCTGTCCATCATGCTCACCATGACGACAGGACGTGTGCTGTCCATCTTTTTCGCTGTCTCGTAGAGAACTTTGAAGAAACCTTCTGCATCGGGATGATTGGATTCTGGCTCGTTTGCCACACTCCATATGATCACACTGGGGTGGTTTTTGTCTCTGTCTATCATCCTTCTCACGTTGTCCTCCGCGATTTTCTGGGTTCCTGGATTGTAGTGGTACCTTGTGATACCAACGTGAGGAGCTTCGTCTATCACAAGAATTCCCAGCCGATCTGCAAGATCCAGCCATTCTTCACTGTAGGGATAGTGGGAAGTTCTGAAGGAATTTGCGTTGATCCACTTCATCAGGTTGAAGTCTTTCACCATCATGGGATAGAACGTTCCCTGCCCCAGAACGGGAAACTCCTCGTGTTTTCCAAATCCCTTCAGAAAGATGGGTTTTCCGTTCAAGTAAAGTCTTTTTTCATCCCAGCTGATCGTGCGAATTCCAACGTCCAGAGTGTACTCGTCTTTTTCGAGTTCCACTCTGAGAGGGTAAAGATGAGGATCTTCTGGACACCAGAATCTTGCATCCTCAAGAACGAACTCTTCTTCGATGAACCTGTCTGTCACTTCGATTTTCTTTTCCACTTCTCCGAGTTTGATCTTCATCTCTTCACCCATCGCCTCTTCTGAGACTTCCACCTTCACCCGTACTCTTCCGAGTTTCTTTCCCGGATCGGACTCGCTCGTGTCCACCCAGATGTCCAGGACCCTTGAATGATCCGTGAACTCCACCAGAACTGGCCTTATTATCCCACCGTACGGGAAGAAATCGAAGTTCGCAGGTGGAAAACTACCGAAGAGTCCTACGGTGTGTGTGCCGGTGTCCGGTACCTTTGAAGGAAAGCCTCCCACCTTCAATTCGTTCTTCACAATCACTTTGAGTTCGTTCTTTCCTGCTCTTATCCTCCCCGTCACGTCTATCTCGAAGGGAAGATAACCAATGTGGTTTTCTCCTACTTTCTCTTCGTTTAAATATACTTCACAATCTGTGTTCACCGCAGCAAAGTAAAGCCTAACGTGCTTTTTAGAAAGTTCTTCTGGCACGTAAAAGGCTGTTCTGTAAGTGAAAGGCCCTTCTTCGTAGCACAGATCCTGATACTGCTCGTTCCAGCTCCCGGGAACAGCTATCGGCCTGACACCGCCGTTCACTTCAAGATGCCAAAGACCAGTTATATTCATGAGATATCTTTTTGTATTGTTTTCTGGCCTCAGCATACTGATTTCCCCCTTAAATTTCAATTACGATCAGAGAGTCAGAGTTGTGGTTCAGAACAAACAGCTTTACTTGATTATTTTTCAATTCAACTCTAGGCACGAACGAGTCTTGAGTTTCCAGATTTATTCCCCAGATATCCTTCGGGTTAAGATCGAGAACCATGGTGATGGCAAAAGGAACATAGATGATACAGTTTCTACTGTTCTTTGCCACGCGAACTTCAGGATTTTCCGCACTTAGAGGAACACTTTGGTCAGGCTCTAAGTCAAAGAAATCGAACTTTTCTATCAACCAACTTACAAAATAGACATCTCCTGCTCTCTCTCATTTTGGGTGCTCCCTTCCATGTGAAAGATGTCTTTCAGTATCTTC